>CAZGVR010000545.1:0-2378 GCA_964528945.1 uncultured Myxococcales bacterium | reverse complement strand
TGCACATCCTGGCCCACGGCAAGGAGAAAAAACTGCTCGGCAAGATCGAGATGGTCTGCGCCAAGGTCGAGCCGGAGACCGTGAAGCCCGAGCCGGTCAAGCCAGCTCCGGTGAAGCCGGCCCCGGTCAAGCCGGCCCCGGTCGCGGCCGGAAACCTCCCGGCCAAGCCCTCCAAGGAGGAGATCAAGGCCGCCATGGCCGGGATCCAGCCCGCGGTGGACGCGTGCTCGAGCAAGGGCGACAAGGGGCTGGCGACCGTGTCCATGACGGTCAAGGGTTCCACCGGAAAGGTCTCTTCCGCCAAGGTCGTGAGCGGCTCGCTCAAGGGCACGCCCACGGCGGCGTGCGTGGAGAAGGCCGCGAAGGGCGCGAGCTTCCCCAAGTTCGCGGATCCCACGCTGTCGTTCGCGTATCCGCTCGTCGTGAAGTGAGATCCCGGGCGCCAATCGCGCATCCCTGTGCTATATTCGGGCAAGTCGGAGGGCCCGCATGGCGGAGGTAGTGGGAACGAAGATCCTGGTCGTGGACGACGAGGAGGTCGTGCTGGCAGGGGTCGAGAAGATCCTCAAGCGGGACGGCATCTCTCTCGAGAAGGCGACGACCGCCGAGAAGGCGATCGAGATCCTGCACGCCGGCAAGTTCGACATCGTCATCACGGATCTCAAGCTGCCAGGCATGGACGGCCTCGCACTGCTGTCCAAGATCAGGGAGGAGGCGCCCGGCATCCCCACGATCCTCATAACGGGGTACGCCACGATCCAGAACGCCATCCAGGCGCTCAAGCTCGGGGCCGTGGAGTACCTGCCCAAGCCTTTCACGAGATCCGAGCTCAGGGGGGCGGTCTTCCGGGCGCTCAGGCGGAGGAAGCTGCCGCCCTCGGGAAGGGCCGCGGTCACCATGCACACGAACGGGGTGAGCGTCCAGCAGGGCACGACCGCGACGTCCACCGAGCCGGGATCGGTCTACAGGATGCCGGAGCACACCTGGATAAGGATCAACGGCAACGGCACGGTCCGCGTGGGGATCGACGCGGTGTTCTCACGCACGCTGGGCGTGCTGTCCACGCTCGAGATGCCGTCGGTCCACGATCTCATCGAGCAGGGGCACCCCTGCATCAGGGCCCAGGACAACGAGGGCATCGCCCACGCGGTCTCGTCGCCGGTCAGCGGTCAGGTGATCCTCCTGAACGAGAAGGTCTCCAGCAACCTGGACCTGGTCATCCAGGATCCCGAGGGCGAGGGATGGCTGTTCGACGTGGACCCTGGAGACCTCGAGCACCAGCTCGCCAGCCTCCTGCCGGGCTGAGCGCGATCCTCGAAAAACAACGGTCCGCTAGTACTCGTGCTCGCAGAAGAACATGAGCGAGCGGGAGCAGAGATCGTCGTACCACGGCCCGCCAGTCAGGTTGGACATGTAGGCGCAGTCCGCGCCCTCGGTTCCGGTGTACGTCCTGTCGTCCGGCTGGTACGAGGCCCAGTTCGTGTACACCGGGATCTCGCCGGTGGACGCCCATGCCCACGCGGCCTCCACGTGCATGTCCTCGAACCCTATCCAGAGCGAGGCGGCCGTGCCCCACCCGGTGAGCATGTAGGACATGAAGGCCTGCTCCTCCGCGCTCGTGACCGTCGCCAGGTACGAGCCGTACAGCCCGCAGAAGGCCTGGGCCGTGTTCCAGTCCAGCGAGCGCTCGGGCGTCATGTAGCAGTGCCCGTTGCCGTCCGCCCATACCCAGCCGTCGAACAGGCACTCCTTCTGGCACGTGGCATCGCACCAGTCGCCGGGCTGGACGTTGCCGTCGTCGCACTGCTCGGCGTCGGCCAGGAGGTACCCGTCGCCGCACCTGGCGAGGACGCAGCCCACGAGGCAGGAGTCCGTGTTGGACAGGTTGCCGTCGTCGCACTCCTCCACGCCCACGTACTTGTGGCCGTCGCCGCAGCTGGCGAGCACGCAGGAGGGGAGGCAACCGTCCGTGTCGTGCGAGTTGCCGTCGTCGCACTCCTCCACCCCGGCCCTGACCAGGCCGTCGCCGCAGGTGGCGAGAAGGCACGTCGTCAGGCAGGCGTCCGAGTCGTCCACGTTGCCGTCGTCGCACTCCTCGCCCGCGTCGTTCAGGAAGCCGTCGCCGCACGAGGCCAGAACGCACGCGGTCAGGCAGGCGTCAGCGTTCGAGGTGTTGCCGTCGTCGCACTCCTCCCCGGCCTGCACGACGCCGTCCCCGCAGCCCGGGAGCGCGCAGGAGTCGCGGCACGCGTCGTCGTCCACGTCGTTGCCGTCGTCGCACTCCTCGACGCCGGCCAGGACGAAGCCGTCGCCGCAGGAGGCGCGGCGGCAGTCGCTCAGGCACGCGTCCTCGCCCGAGACGTTACCGTCGTCGCACA
>CAZGVR010000544.1:0-2385 GCA_964528945.1 uncultured Myxococcales bacterium | reverse complement strand
CGCCTCGGTGCTCCTCAGGAAGAAGGCGGGGCTCGACAAGGGTTCTCCCGTCCCTAACCGCCAGAAGGTCGGCAAGGTGACGAGGGGGGACTGCGAGGACATCGCGAAGCTGAAGATCGAGGATCTGAACACGGACGACCTGAAGGCCGCCGTCCGGATGGTCGTGGGCACCGCCCGCTCCATGGGCATAGAGGTCCAGGAGTAGCCGGCGGGAGATGGGCCGGCCCAGAGCCGGACATCGACGGAGGTTCTCATGGCGAAGATCCCCAAGCGCAAGGCCGCAGCACGTGCCCTTGCCGACAGGACGAAGCGCTACCCGCTGGTCGAGGCGATTTCCATCGTCAAGAAGTACGGCAAGCAGTTCGCCAAGTTCGACGAAACGGTCGATCTCGCCCTGAACCTCGGCGTCGATCCCAAGCAGTCGGACCAGACCGTGCGCGGGGCGGTCGTCCTGCCCCACGGCACCGGCAAGACCGTCCGCGTCCTCGTCTTCGCCAAGGGCGACAAGGAGGCCGAGGCCAGGGCGGCCGGGGCAGACCACGTGGGCGGCGAGGAGCTGATCGAGAAGATAAAGAGCGGGTGGTTCGACTTCGACACCGCCATAGCCACCCCGCCGATGATGGGCCAGGTGGGCAAGCTGGGAAAGTTCCTGGGCCGCCGCGGCCTCATGCCGAACCCGAAGACCGGGACCGTCACCAACGACGTCGCGAGGGCGGTCGAGGAGGCCAAGAAGGGCAAGGTCGAGTTCAAGGTGGAGAAGAAGGGCGCCATCGTCCATGCCCCGATCGGCAAGCTGTCCTTCGAGGAAGCGCATCTGGCCGAGAACGCGCAGGCCATCGTGGACGCGGTCATGAAGGCCAAGCCGGCCTCCGCCAAGGGGACCTACCTCAAGAAGCTCGCCCTTTCCTCCACAATGAGCCCCGGCGTCCGCATCGACCCGTCCTCGGTCGTGAGCATCAAGTGATGTGGAGGCTGCCATGCTGAGGAACGACAAGCAGAAGGTGATCGATTCGATCAAGGATCGTTTCGATCGCATGGCCGGCCTCTTGATCACGAACTTCGAGGGCCTGGACGTCGAGGGGATGACCCTGCTTCGCAGGCAGTTCCGCAAGGCCGGTGTCGAGTACACCGTCGTCAAGAACACCTTCATCGTCAAGGCGATGGAGGGGAAGCCCTACGCCGAGGTGCTCAAGCCTCACCTCGTGGGCATGACCGGGGTGGCCTGGACGTACGGAGACCCCTCGGCCCCGATGAAGGTGCTGAGGGAATTCCGGCAGAAGACCGAGAAGCCGGTGGTCAGGTGCGGCGTCCTGGGCACCCAGTTCCTCTCGGCCAAGGACGTCGAGAAGACGGCTGACCTGCCCTCGCTGCCCCAGGCCAGGGCCATGTTCCTCGGCGTGCTGCAGGGTCCGGCGCGCAAGCTGCTGACGCTGTTCCAGACGCCAGCGCGCCAGATCATGAACGTAGTGAATGCGCGCAAGGAAGCGCTCGAGAAGGGTTGAGACCGGAGCGATCACAGGCTACACGGGGACCCGGCACTCATGCCGAATGATCCCCACGAACGAAAGGAGAGTCCCATGGCCGCAGTCAGCAGAGAGCAAGTCGTCGAGTTCCTGAGCCAGATGACGATCATGGAGGCCGTGGAGCTGACCAAGGAGCTGGAGTCCAAGTGGGGTGTGAGCGCGGCTGCCCCGATGGCAGTTGCGGCGATCGCCTCGCCCGCGGGCGGCGGAGCGGGCGCTGCGGCCGAGGAGAAGACGGAGTTCGCGATAGAGCTCACGAGCTTCGGCGCGCAGAAGATCGCGGTCATCAAGGAGGTCCGGACCATCACCTCGCTCGGTCTCAAGGAAGCCAAGGAGCTGGTCGAGGGCGCCCCGAAGATCGTGAAGGAGGGCGTCTCCAAGGACGAGGCCGAGGCTATCAAGAAGCAGCTCGAGGCGGCAGGAGCCACGGTAACTATCAAGTAACACGGAATCGGCGGTACGACATCACTCCCGCATCCAAGATACCCACGAGGGGGTTTGCGGCGTGAAGGGACAAAGTGCCCTTGCACATGTGATGCATCGCTCCAGGACGCCGTCGTCCGCGCGCGGCGCTTCGCCCGCGCGCCCGAAGGCGGAATGGATCGATCATCTTTCATGTTGCAAGCCCGAAGACCCCCGGGACCACGAACCGGTTGCCGCGGCGCCCCTTGGCGTCGCTCACCAAGGGTGACATGCAGAAGCCGAACATCACTCCAAGGAAGAACAGGATCCGTCGCAACTTCTGCAAGATCAAGGAAATACTCGATCTGCCATACCTGATCGAGATCCAGAAGGAATCCTACGCGAAGTTCCTCCAGTCCTCTCTACCTCCCGAGAAGAGGCGGAACGAGGGGCTCCAGGC
>CAZGVR010000543.1:0-2408 GCA_964528945.1 uncultured Myxococcales bacterium | reverse complement strand
GGGGCCACGGCCTCGCCGAACCGACCATCCTCCATCATGATGAGCGCGAGCTCGAAGAAGAAGCGAGGGATGTACGAGCCGCCAGGGATGAGCTGGATCGAGAACCTGAGCAGATCCTCGCTGAGACGCTTCCTTCCCATGAGCCTGTAGGCGCGCCCCGTGAGCAGCAACCCCCTCGCGAAGCTCTCCTCCGGCTCCCTGAGCAGCTGCGTGACGGATCCCGATAGACGGTAGTTGCGCACGAAGAGGATCCAGTCCCTCAGGTGCTCGAGCGCCTTCTCCGGGTTGCCCACCCCGAGCGCCTTCTCCGCGGACCTGATGTCCTCCATGGAGAACCGGCCGCGTCCAGCGGACTCGCGGACCTGCTCGGCCGAGACGAAGTCCCTCAGGAACTCCCGGAACCGCCCCAGCGTCCACTCCTGGACGTCCCCCTCGTGCTCGAACTCGACGGAGTAGCCCTCGGGGCCGAGCGCCTGGTCCATGATGAACAGGCGTCGGGGGGATACCTTGTAGAGCGGGGCGAGGAGCAGGTACCTGACGCCCATCAGCTTCGCGAGGTCGTCCCTGGTGGGCGGACAAGCCACCTTCTCGATCGGCGGATCCTTGCTCATGAGCGACATGATGAGCATCCGCCTGAAGTCCTCCAGCTTCGCCTCCTGAGGCGTCTTCTCGTTCCCGATCACGAACTCGACGGTGCTGTCGGAGGGGAACTCCGGGTTGTGGAGGACCGCCTTCAGGTTGACGCCGATGATGAGCGAGAACGCCATGAACCGGTACCCGACAACGTCGCAGACCTCCTCGAACCCCTGGATCTTCCGGAACATGGAGTCGAACCAGTTCTCGACCACGTAGGGCGCCAGATCGACGATCAGCCCCTGCTCCTGAAGCAGTTCCTCGAGGGAGTGGGTGAAGCGGCTGCGCGGGGCCGAGCGCCGGGTCTCGTGCATGATGCGGACGGACTCGCTGTCGCCCAGGAGGATTATCGTCCTGCACGCAGCGATCCTGTCCTCGTCGTCCTCGGACGAGCGGAGCCGCCTGACCGCTTACCTGACGTCCTCGAGCGTCAAGTGGCCCTGCCCTTCCCGGCCGCCGCCGGCGACCTGTACCACTCGATGGTCCTGCGGATCCCCTCGTCGAGCTCGATCCGCGGTGAGAAGCCCAGGAGCTTCCTCGCCTTCCCGATGTCCGGGACGCGGAGCTCGACGTCCGGGAAGTTCCAGGGCACGTGCACCAGCTCCGACCTGGAGCCTGCCAGCACGCACACGAGCCTGGCGAGCTGGTAGATGGTGACCGTGGACCTCGGGTTGCCGAGGTTGAACGCCTGGCCCACGGCCTCGTCCCTCTCGATGCAGAGCTCTATCCCGTCGACGATGTCGTCGATGTAGCACCAGGACCGGATCTGGTCGCCCTCGTTGTGGATCTGTATCGGTTCGTCCGCGATCGCGCGCCTGATGAAGGTGTGGATGGCACCCTCTCCGACCTGGCCGGGCCCGTATATGTTGAACGGCCGGATAGAGAGCCCCGGGAGGCCGTACTGCTTGTTGTACGTGTAGGTGAGGTGCTCCGTCGCCAGCTTGCTGACCGCGTAGGTCCAGCGGGCCTCGCCCACCGCTCCGAGGCTCGTGACGTCGCCCTCCTGGACGCGGAACGCGTACTGGCCGAAGACCTCGCTGGTCGAGAAATCTATGAAGCGCCTGAGCCCGGCCACGTCGCGCGCGGCTGCCAGGACGTTCATGGTCCCCTGCAGTGCCACCTCCATCGTCGTGACCGGCCTGCTCATGACGGTGTCGACGCCCGCGATGGAGGCCATGTGCACGATGATCGTGGCGCCGCTCGAGGCCTTCCTGACGTCTCCGGGCTCGCGTACGTCGCCCACCACCAGGGACACGTTCTCGTGGTCGAGGAGGTCCGTGCCCTTGATCGCGTCCCTGTGCAGGTTGTCGAACAGGATTATCCGGTTGCGATCGCGCAGCCGCCTGGCGAGCGTCGAGCCGATGAACCCAGCCCCGCCCGTGATCAGCACGGTCTCGCCAGCGACCATGGGCTGCAATCTTTCCACAGTAGAACGTGGATCGCAACACGACTATACTCCGGGGCGCATGAGCAGGGCTTCATGGTTCGCCCTCGCCGGGGTGGCGGTCCTCGCCGTGGCCGTCTACGCGAACTCCCTCGGCGGCCAGTTCACCTATGACGAGAACGTCGTGATCCTCAGGAACGAGAACGTCCTCGACCCGGGGCGGATCGCGGCCCTGTGGACCGACTCCTACTGGGGGAGTGCCGTCCCGGAATCGGTGGACAGCAGGGGCTGGCGCCCGCTGACCATCTTCACCTTCCACATGGACCACCGGATCGCCGGCGCCGATCCGCGTCTCTACCACGTCGTCAACGTCGCGCTTCACGCCGCCTGC
>CAZGVR010000542.1:0-2409 GCA_964528945.1 uncultured Myxococcales bacterium | reverse complement strand
GGAACAGCAATGAGGCACGCAATCACGATCCTCGCCACGATCGCCACGATCGCCACCCTCGCCGCGGCCGCTCTCCTCTCCTGCGGCCCCAGGCCCGAGCCCGACGCGCCGACGGGCGGGCTCGACCCCGAGGCCGAGCCCGCACCGGCGCCCGCGCCCGTGAAGCCGCACGTGGACGTGCCGCCGCTCTCCTCCTACTCGTGGCTCGGCACTGCCAACATCCTCCTGGGCAAGCCGGAGGAGAAGGCCCAGATCGAGAAGATGCTCCTCGACTTCTACTCCGGGCTTCCTACCTTCATGATGGTGCTGAAGATGGCGACCAGGGACAGGAGCGTCGGGCTCAGGGAGAACCCGGCATACCTCGCCGCGATATGGCGGAAGTACCTCGCGTCGGCCGGACGCACGCAGGAGGATCCGCCCACCGTGCTCGAAGAGTTCGACCTGGGGATCTGCAAGTACGCCATCCTCCTCGCATGGAAGGAGGAGAACACGTTCAGCTCGGTGGACAGCTACGACGACGCGGTCACGACCGTGAAGTACCAGAAGTGATCCGTCCCTTCCGCTCGATCCTGGCCGCCCGGACCCCCCTGGCCGCCGTGGCCGCCGTCCTCGCCATGGGGGGCACGGCCGAGCCGCCTGCCGAGCCCAAGAAGGTGCCCTTCTCCGCGCTCGGCCATGCCGAGATACGCATGGGCTTCACCGGTGCGATCGAGGTGACGGGCGAGACCAAGACCCTCGTCTACAGGCAGCCGCTGCCCGCGGACGACGACGGCCAGGACATCCTCTCGGTCGGGGTCGATCCATCGCCTGGGCTTTCGCACGAGGTGGTCGAGAACGGCGAGGGCCGCACCCTGGTGCTCACCTGGACCGATCCCCCGGCCGGAACGCTCTCCTACGACGTCGAGATCCTGGTCGAGAGGGAGGTCTTCTCCGTGCTGATCGACGACCCGTCCAGGGGGGAGGCGGACGATCTCCTGGTGCCGGGGGTCCTCACCAAGCCGAGCGCCGCGGTCAAGAAGCAGGCAAAGGCGCTCGCCGCGGGCGCGGGCACGGACCTCGAGGTGGTGACCCGGATCGCGGCCTGGGTGAACCGCAACATCGAGTACGACCCTGCCTACAGCCAGGACAAGGCGGACAAGAGCGTTGGCAAGGTCATGGAGGCAAGGCGCGGGACCTGCGACGAGCTGTCGCACCTCCTCATCTCCATGGCGCGCGTGGCCGGGATCCCGGCGCGCGAGGTGAGCGGGCTCGCGTTCACTGGCGCGGCCTGGGGCTTCCACTCGTGGAGCGAGGTCAGGCTGGGATCGCGCTGGGTCCCGGTGGACCCCACGAACCTGCAGGTGGGCTGGGTGGACGCCACGCACGTCGCCTTTGCCCGGGACGGCGACGACGCGAAGTTCGTCCAGTCGGTGGAGAGCGTCTCCACCGGCAAGTTCGACGTGGTCTCCCACAGGATGGAGGTCAGGATCATGAAGGCCTCCACCGCCAAGGGGAAGATCGCGTCGACCATCTCCTACGATCCGCCGAGCGTGCCGCCCGGCCAGCCGTTCACCGCGACCCTCGTGGTCGAGAACCCGACGCTCTCGTGGATCGCGGGTCCCGCGCGGATCGTGGTGCCGCCCGGCTTCCAGCTCGAGGGGGACGAGGTCGAGATCTTCGTGCTCCAGCCGCACGCGAAGAAGGAGATCTCCTGGAAGGTGATCGCGAAGCCCGACGCGGATCCCGGCGTCTCCTACTTCTACAGGATGGGCGCGGTCACGTCGCCGCAGTCGGTCGCCTCGGCCGAGATGACCATCGCCTCGGGCCTGATCTCGGCCGTGGACGCGCTCCTCGCCACGGACGGGGCTGTCGTGGCCTCGGTCACGCTCGAGAACAGGCTGGGCATCCCCAGCCCGGCGGACGTGACCGCCTGCGCCTACTCGAGCTGGGAGCTCACCGGCGATCCCGCGTGCAAGACGATCGAGCTGGGCGAGATCCCGGCCGGCGGGAAGCAGGTCGTGGAGATCGAGACGGGCCTCGAGGTGAAGGGCGACTTCGCGATCGTGGTGAAGGCTACCCTCGGCCCGCTCGTGGACGAGAGGGTCCAGAAGATCACGGTGACCCCGCCCGGGTGACGCGGAGCGTGCGGGTCAGGGAGAGAAGGGCTCGAACCGGTCCGGGTCCGCTCCGCACACCGGGCACTTGCCCGGCGGATGGCCCATGGCGCACAGGTACCCGCACACCTTGCACCGCCACACCGGCACGCCGGCGCCGAAGGAGAAGGGCTCGAACCGGTCGGGGTCCGCGCCGCAGATCGGGCACTTGCCAGGCGGGTGGTCCATGGCGCTCAGGTACCCGCACCCCTTGCACCGCCACACCTTGCCCCTGCCCCCCGCCGCCACCACCTGCCCCGCCGCCGGCCCTGCCACC
>CAZGVR010000541.1:0-2421 GCA_964528945.1 uncultured Myxococcales bacterium | reverse complement strand
TGGGGCCTGCACCGCAGGACCCATGCCGCAAGGATCTCGACGTACGTCCTGGGGGCGCTGTTCTGCCTGCACCCCATGCTGCTGCCCATGGGCATCTACGCGCTATGGGTGGTTGCCGGCGAGGTGGCGAACATGGCCTTCGGCAGGTTCGCGCACGGCCAGGCGGCCATACCGGCGCAGGCCGCACAGGCTCACGTCCCGCACCAGCAGGTGCCGGAACCCGGTCACCCCCCCGAGACCCAGCCGGGGCCGCCCGCCGCGCTCCCGCGCCAGCCGCCGCCTCTGCCGCCGGACCCGGGCAGCCGGCGAGCCGGGAGCCGCAGCTACCCCCGTCCGCCGATAGGGGTCCCCACGTCCCCGACCGGAGTCGCCAGGCCGAACCCCGGCCCAAGGCCCGAACAGTCAGCCGCGACCGGCGACCGGGCATCCAGGGCGAACGACGTGCCGGACAGCCACCTGGACTCGCTGGCAACGGTCAAGGACATGCCGTCGCCCTTCAGGCCGTCGGGTGGGTCCGGCGATTGATCGGTCGCGAGATCCCGTGGCGAGGGTGGCTTGCAGGGGAGCGGGAGATGGTCACTCGGGGGCAGTGCAGTAGCCATCGATGCAGGAGCAGCCGGCGCCGCAGTCGGTGCTGGAGATGCAGGGAAGCATGCAGACCGCGTCCACGCACTCCCAGCCGGGATCGCACTCGGCATTCGAGTGGCACTGCGGCTCGGGAAGCGGCGGGTCGGTGTCCACGTAGCAGACGCCCTCGAAGCACACGTATCCGGTTCCGCACTCGGAGTCCGTGGTGCACCCGGCGGCCCCGCCAGGGACGCAGGCCCCGCCGACGGGAGCCTGGCCAGGTCCGCACTGCGAGGCATCGGTGCAGGTCCCGGGCTCCTGGGCCACGCACGTGTGCTCTACGCAGAGGGCACCGGTGCCGCAATCCGCATCGGTCATGCAGTCGCTGCTCTCGTCGGGCAGGCACCAGCCCGAGGGCGTGCAATGCTGGCCCGCAGGGCAATCCGTGTCGGCCGTGCACCCGACCGGGTACACGATCGGCGGATCCACGATGCTGGGCGGCAGGCATAGGCCGTCCGCGGTGCAGATGGAGCCGTGGGGGCAGTCCGAGTCAGAAGCGCACCCCTCTGGCACGCAGCCCAGCTCCGTGCAGATCTCTCCGTCGGCACAATCCCAGTCTCCCGAGCACTCCACGTAGTCGGGCGGCTCGGCCTGTCTGCAACCCATCCCATCGCAGAACCAGCATCCCGTGTCGTCGCAGTAGTACTCCTCGTCGTCGCATCCACAGCCGGCGAGCGGGACTATCGCTATGGACAGGGCCAGGGCAGCGAGGAGCATGGCGTTTCGGGTGCTCATGGAAGTGCCTCCTTGTTCGCGGGCAGGGCCCGCTCTTGGGTCGTCATGACGGACATTCAATTAACGTGCCACCGCTGGCCTCGATCCATGAACACGGCCGCATATGCGTTAACATGGCAGTTTCATTGAGTTATCACTTACAGCAAACAACCCGGGCCATTGCGCTGGGCCTGTGTACGAAGCGAAGATGTAAACACCGGTTCACATGCGGGTGATGGGTGCGGTTGCCACGGGCAAGACATTGGAGGATAGTCGACCGATGCTGCGTCTCGCCGGATCCATGAAGCACGGGGCCATCCTGGCGCCTTTCCTCTGCATCGCCGCTGCCTCCGCCTGCGCCACGCACCACCCGACGGACACCGTGGGAGAAGCCGTGAAGCAGGCTGCCGACTCGATGAGGAGCGGCGATGCCGAGACCCTGCACGGGATGCTCGGCGAGCGGCTGGTGATAGGCATGTCCGTGGACTCCCTGGCCGCCACGATGAAGGACGACGCGAAGGAGCTCGCGGCGCTCGCGAAGGACATGGAGAACCCGGCCTCGATCACGATGGAAGCGACCGTGGAGACCGGATCCGGGAAGACGCTGGAGTTCGTGCTGGAAGGGGAGACATGGAAGCTGCTCACTCACGTGGTCGAGCCCGAGGTGGCAACGGACCCCCTGTCCGCCCTGGCATTGCTGGCAAAGGGGCTGCTCGAGATACGGGAGGACCTCATGGCCTCGGGCGTGCTGGCTGCCCAGCACGAGACAGGGATCCTGCATGCGCTCGAGACCATCGCCGGCGAGATCTCGTCGGTAAAGTCCGAGGCGCTGATCCTGAACGACGATCGCTGCTACGTGACGCTCGCGACGGGCCAGAAGATCGAGCTCGTGCGCGAGGGTGAATCCTGGAAGGTGATGTCCATGTTCCCCCCGCTACAGTTCCCGTAGCAGGCGGGGAGGGCACTGCTCAGCGCTTGTCGCGCGAATCCACCTTCTTGACGAGGTTCCTCATGTCGTCGAGGACGTCGCCGAAGAGGTCGTCCATCTTCCCGATGTGGTCTTCCCCGTCCGACCGGCGG
>CAZGVR010000540.1:0-2436 GCA_964528945.1 uncultured Myxococcales bacterium | reverse complement strand
CGCTCACCGCGCCCGCGGGCTGCGGCGTCTGCGCGCCCGCGGGCAGCGCGGCCAGCTTGGGCCCCTTGGCCCCGGGCTTGGACGCGGACTCCATGCTCACGATCTTGATGGACGGCGTGCCCGAGAGCAGGGACACCTTGCCGAGCGGCTCCACTGCCCCGGGATCCGCCTTCTCGCGCGCGAGCGGCAGCTGGTTGCCCGCGGGATCGACGATGAGCATCTCGGACTGCGACACCGAGATTATCGTGTACGAGGACGTGTGCCCGCCCGTGGTCATCGCGATGGCGCCCTTCGAGAGCGCCCACGCCCCGGACTCCACGAGCGTGCCCTGGCTCCAGGTGAAGGTCCCGTCCTTGCGCAGGTCGATCCTGAGAGTGAACCCGACGTTCGACCAGACGCCCGGAAAGAGGGAAGCATCGAACCCGGCGGCCTCGGGGCCGCCGGAACCGCCGCCCGACGCGCCGCCGCCGGCGTCCGGCGAGGCCGCGGCCGGCTCCGCGCCAGGCCTGGACAGGTCGACCAGCGTGCCTGCCGGGTCCTTGAGGGCCAGGCGATCCGCGGACACCTCGACCAGCGCGTACGTGGTCGAGTAGCCGCCCTTCACCGCGAGCACCAGCGAGCCGCCCTTCACGTGCCAGTTCCCGGTGTAGACCGCGTTGCCCTGCTTCCACTCGAACCCGCCGGCCGGTCCGAGCAGGAGCGAGAGGCCCTGCTGCACGTTCGCCCACTCGCCTGGCAGGTCCGCGGGGAAGTCCGTGCCCGGCACGCCAGGACCGGCCGGCCTCCTCGCGGGCCCGCACGAGGCGAGCACTAGCACCAGGATCGTCGCTGCCGTGCGCTTGCTCATGGCTCCTCCGGTCCTTCCTCCCAAGGGCCCCGCCTCGCCGATAACATGTCACGGGGCCGTCCGGCACGCAAGATTCACCGCACCCGGCCGGATTCCCGACTTGACCGCGGATGCCGACTACGGCAAGTTCCGCCTGGATGTCGTTCCTATCGCAGTACCAGGACAGGTGGTGGCCCGCGATCTCGGGCCACGTGGACGCGCTGCTCGGCACGAGGAGTTCAACCCCTTCGCAGCCGAGATGATCCGGTACCAGCTGGCCTCGTGCGGGAAGCGGGTGAGGCCCGCGCTGGTGCTGATCGCGTCCAAGGACATGGGCGGCGACCTGGAGGCCGGCCTGCCCTTCGCGGCGACCGTGGAGCTCATCCACAACGCCTCTCTCGTCCACGACGACATCCAGGACAAGGACACGACCCGGCGAGGACGGCCGGCCGCCTGGGTCACCTTCTCCACGGAACAGGCGATAAACCTGGGGGACCTGCTCTTCGTTCTCGGGTTCGAGGCAATGAGCCGCATGCCGGTCCCCGAGCGGGTCAAGCTCGAGATAATCGGCCTCACGATCCGGGCGATCGGCGAGCTGGTGGACGGCCAGGTCTACGAGTTCATCCTGAAGGAGCGGGACCGGGTCGGGATGGACGAGTACTACAGGCTCGTGGACGGCAAGACGGGCTCGCTGTTCAAGCTCGCGTGCGTGGGCGGCGCGGCGCTGGCCGCGGCCGGGCCCGACGCGTCCAGGGACATGAAGACGGTGGGCGAGCACCTGGGGGTCATGTTCCAGATCCGCGACGACCTCCTCGACGTGATCGGCCACAAGGAGGGCTGGCCCGCGGGCAGCGACATCGAGGAGGGCAAGATCTCCTTCCTCGCGGTCCGCTACATGGAGGTGGCCTCCGAGGCGGACCGGGCACGCCTGCTCGAGGTGCTGCGCATGCCCAGGAGCGCCACGACGCGGAAGGACGTGGAGGACGTGATCGACAGGTACAGGAGGACCGGCTGCCTCGAGGCCGCGCTCGACACGTACAATGAGCGTCGCCGGGCGGTCCTGTCCGTCCCGTGCCTGGAGAGGTTCCCGGCCCTGGGGAGGGATCTCCTCGAGCTCCTCGAGGAGCTGGACCCCAAGATAGCCAAGGAGGAGCTGGGATGAGCACGGAGAACGCGAAGGGTGGGAAGAGGCCGCCGGCACCGGTCATAGGTCTCATGGCGCTGCGGGCTCCGTTCGTGACCGCGTCGGTGCTGCCCGCGATCGTGGCCGCGACCTGGTCCTGGCAGAGGGGGAGGAGCTTCTCCCTCGTGCACGCCATCCTGGCCGTGGCAGGCGCGGCGATCGTCCACCTGGCCGCAAACGTGGTGAACGACTACTTCGACTGGGACGAGAGCGACCGCATGAACAGGTTCGGGACCCCCTTCAGCGGCGGGAGCCGGGTAAGGCTCGACGGCATGATCGATAGGAGGACTTTCCTGGCCATGGGGATCGTGCTCCTGCTCGTCGCGCACGGGCTCGGCGTCGCGCGCTCGGTCATGGGCCGGCCGTGGGACCCGCTGATCGGGCTCGCCGGCGCGTGCGCGGCTCGAGAATCCGAAAGCCCCGAGGT
>CAZGVR010000539.1:0-2444 GCA_964528945.1 uncultured Myxococcales bacterium | reverse complement strand
TCCACCCCCCCTCGAAACACACATGCTCGTCGAGGGACTGCGGGTTCCAGGAATCATGACCGGGCCGCTTTGGAAGCCGACCCGGAACAGGAACCCCCGCTCATTGGTGAAAACCGCCACATAGTCGCGGATGGCACGTTTCACGTGAGCGCCGCTATCTGGTAATATGCATCTCCCGGAACCGGCAGGCATGACCAGGAAGCAGCAGATGACCGTCGCGCTCTCGGGATCGAGGTCCACGGTCATGGGCCTGCTCGTGCACAGGCTCCTCGCGGACTCGAACGTCGGGTCCGTGGTCGTGGTCGATCCCGAGACCCCGGTCGGGCTCGAGTCGGGAGTGCGCCACTATGCCGTGGACGTGTCCCAGCCCGGTAGCGAGGAGCGCATCGCCGAGATCCTCGACGCCGAGCGCGTGGACGTGTTCGTTCACCTGCTGCTCGCGAACATCATCGACCGCCAGCCGGGGCTCGCGCACGAGATCGTGTCCCAGGGCACCATGCACGTGCTGTCGGCCTGCTCCGGGCGCCCGGTGGGCAAGCTGGTGCTCATGAGCACGACCATGCTCTACGGCGCGCACGCGGACAACTCGTCGTGGCTCGCCGAGGACGCGGAGCTGCGCGCAGACCGCTCGTTCCAGTTCTTCGGGGACCGGCTCGAGGTGGAGGAGGCGTTCGACTCGTTCGCGAGGCGGCATCCCGACAGGGTGGTGACGGTCCTCAGGATGGCCCCCATACTGGGGCCGAACACGCGCAACTTCTACACGAAGTACCTCTCCCCGCCGCTGGTCCCGGTCGTGGCAGGCTTCGATCCGCCGGTCCAGTTCATCCACGAGATCGACGCGGTGAGGGCCTTCCTGATGGTGATCACCGAGGATCATGCCGGCACCTACAACATAGTCACCGACTCGGTCATCCCCCTGTGTACCGCCATCCGGATCCTGGGGAATGCGCCCATCCCCGTGCCCGAGCCCATGCTGTCCGCCGTGCTCGAGGCGCTCTGGACGTTTAGGATGACGGGGCTGCCGTCCGCCCTGGGCCCGTACCTCAAGTACCCGGTCCTCGCGAGCGGGGAGAAGGCGGCGTCGGCCTTCGGGTACGCGGCCTCCTATGCCCCGGTCGAGGTTCTCGGCGACCTCTCGCGCGCCATGACCCGCCGCGAGATGGAGGGCAAGGAGAGGAAGCTGGAGGACGGCCGATGAAGAAGGGGGGATCCAGGGCGTCACCCGGGGATCGCGGAGAGCGCAGGGCGACTGGCGTGCTGGGCGATGACCCGTTCGGCGACCTCCCTGCGGCAGGGGAACCGGTCGTCCCTGCGCGGCCTTCGCGGCCGCCGGCATCGCCCCGATCGTCGAAGCCGCCCGTGTCGCCGAGATCGCCGAAGCCGCCGGCATCGCCCAGATCGTCGAAGCCGCCCGTGTCGAGGACGCCGTCCAGGAGGCCGTCCATCCCGCCGCCGCCGCCCATGCCCGCAGGAGTCGCGGCCGCGGATTCCGGGGACATCCCTGACAAGATCTCGGCCGTGCGCGATCAGGTCCAGGCTCTCATCAAGGACGTGACCGCGGCCCTCGATCGCGGGGACGTGACGGATCCCGAGGAGCGGCGCCTGTACCGCGAGGCGCTCGTGGACTTCGCGGGCCAGATGCAGAACCAGCTCGCGGTGATCCAGGCCACCGAGGGCGCGGAGCGGACCGCGATCGACACGCTGCTCAGGCTGCTGAGCCCGAGCTTCTACCTGGGGCGGGTGAACAGGTTCTTCGTGGCAGGGCGCGGCGTGGAGGTTGACCGGTTCGGCATGGACCCGGTGTTCGAGAAGAGCCTCACGCCGGCCATGGACTTCATGTACCGGAAGTGGTTCAGGGTGCGCGCCGAGGGCGTGGAGAACATCCCCAGGGAGGGCGGCTGCCTCGTGGTCGCCAACCACGCTCCGGTCATGGGCTTCGACGGCCTGATGACGCGGTGGGCGATCGCCACGAGCCAGCCCGGGCGCGCCTGCCGCTGGCTCATGGAGGACGAGCTGCACTACGCGCCGTACATCGGCCTGTTCTGCCAGCGGCTCGGAGGCGTGAGGTCCTCGCGCGAGAACGCGGTCAGGCTCGTGCAGCAGGGGTTCGCGGTGGTGACCTTCCCGGAGGGCAACCGCGGGATCAGAAGGCTCTACAAGGACAGGTACCGCCTCGAGCGCTTCGGCCGCGGCGGGTTCGTGCGGCTGGCCGTGCGGGAGCGAGTGCCGGTCGTGCCGGCCGCGATGGTGGGGCCAGAGGAATCGGCCGCGCTCCTCGCCAGGATCAACCTGGCCTCGGGCATCCTGTCCGTGCCCTTCATACCGGTCACGCCGACGTTCCCGCTGCTCGGCCCGCTGGGCCCCGTGCCCATGCCGCGGCAGTGGGTGATCCGCTTCGGCGAGCCCATAGTCTTCTCGGAGGGACCCGAGACGGCCGAGGACCA
>CAZGVR010000538.1:0-2450 GCA_964528945.1 uncultured Myxococcales bacterium | reverse complement strand
GCGGAACCCCCACGGGTCGTGAGTAGAGCCGGTAACCAGGAGATTCGCTCCTTCGGTGTCACGCAGGAGGGCATGAGGTTCTCGACGGTCCTGATCGCGATCGTGATCATCGCTTTCCTTGTGATGGGAAAGCCCATGCTGCTCCTCCTCTTCGGGACCACCTACGCGAGATCGTGGACCCTGGCGCTCATCCTCCTCGGGACCTCTGGCTCCCATGCGCTCATGCGGATCCTGAACAACTTCCTCGCGGGCATGGGGATGCCGGGCAAGAACACGATCACGCTCGCGGTCGAGGTCGCGTCTCTGCTCGTCCTCGTCCCTGCCCTGGGCTCAGGATCCGGGGTCTCGGGCCTCGGGATCGCCAGCGCGGCCTCCGCGCTCCTGGCCTTCTCGATCGCCCTAGTCCAGAGCTGCATTGTCATGCGCTGCTCACCCTTGACGTTGTTCGTCCCGCGCCCATCTGACGCCAGGAAGCTCGTCAGGCGTCTCTCCGAGCTGGCCGCATCGAAGCGGACTTCGCCGGGCGATGAGCCCAGTGAGCGGGACTGAGGAATAGGTGGTGACCTCATGATGGCTGTCGTGCTCGCCGGCGGGAAAGGTACGAGGCTTAAACCGTTCACGTTCTCCATTCCGAAGCCGCTGCTCCCGCTCGGGAACGTACCGATACTGGAGGTCGTGATCAGGCAGCTGGCCGCCGCGGGCGCAGACCGCGTGGCGCTCATGCTGGGTCACATGGCCCCCCTCGTCCAGGCGGCGATAGGTGCCGGGGAGCGCTTCGGTCTGAGGATCGAGCACGTAATCGAGGAAGACCCCCTGGGAACGGCCGGTCCTCTGCGACTCTTCGGCAACATCCCCGAGGACATCCTGGTGATGAACGGGGACATCCTCACCACGCTGGACTATGCGCAGCTGATGGAAGCGCATCGCCGAAGCGGAGCATGGGGCACCATCACCCTCAGCAGCAGATCTGTGCACATCGATTACGGGGTCGTGGAGACTACAGGAGACTCGACGCTGGCTAGGTACATCGAGAAGCCTTCCATCCCTTACGAGGTTTCGATGGGTATCAATGTTCTCTCCAGGAGATGCCTCGACCTCATCCCCGAAGGGAAGAGGTTCGACATGCCCCAGCTCATGCTGGCGATCAGGGACTCGGGCCACGTGGTCGCGTGCCAGAGGACGGACTGCTACTGGCAGGACATCGGACGGTTCGACGATTACCAGCAGGCTTCGAGCGACTTCGTGGCCAGCCCCGGCCGGTTTCTTCCTGGATACACCGGAGGAACCCAGTGAAGAGGATCCTGGTGACCGGTGCCGACGGTTTCATTGCGAGGCACATGATATCCGAGCTCCGCCGCAGGGAACCCCTGACCCTGCTGGGCATCGGGCTCTCGCGCCTAGTCCCTACCTGGCTAGCTGACGGGGAATACCGTGGGGCCGACATCCTGGACATGGCTTCCATTGGAGCCGTCGTCTCGGAGTTCCGCCCTGACGCCGTCTTCCACCTGGCCGGACGCATGAAGGGCACCGACGTGGATCTCTACCGGACCAACTTCATGGGGCTCGTCAACATTCTCGAGTGCATCCGGCGGTTCGCCAGTGGGGCGCGCATCCTGACCGTCGGCAGCGCTGCCGAGTACGGCGCCGTCCCGGCCGAGGAGATGCCGATAGCGGAGGATGCTCCCTGCAGGCCAGGTGGTGCATACGGCATGAGCAAGTACGCGGGGACCATCGCGTCGATCGAGGCACGCGCCCGCTGGGGAGCCAGGGTTGTCGTGGTTCGTCCCTTCAACTTGATAGGGCCAGGTTGCCCTGCGGAGTTGCTTCCCGGGGCGCTGATCGAACGGATAGCCGCGTCCGTGAGCCACCCCTCGCGGCCTCCGGTGCGCGTCGGCAGGACTGACACGGCGCGGGACTTCGTGGCCGTCGAGGATGCGGTCGATTGCTTCATCAGGGCAATCGAATCGGAGCGCTGGGGTGAGATCTTCAACGTCTGCTCCGGGACTCCGACGCCGATCAATGACCTCATCTCGCACCTCCTGTCCTGCGCTCCATGCCATCTGGATCTGGTCGTCGATCCGGGTCTAGTCAGGAAAGACGACGTAGTGGTCTCCTACGGGGATCCAGGGAAGGCCAGGAAGCTGCTCGGACGTTCGCCTGGAAACAACTGGAGAATTGCGTTGACTGCAGCATTCGAAGCCCGATTGGACACCAGGGCGTGCGCGTCCTGATCCTGATGCCTATCGCGAGTCCGTGGAGCAATTCGATCGCTGCAAGCATCGGACGGAACGGCCACGAGGTGCATGTCCTCGATTTCAAGAGCCCTCGCTTCGAGGCTTTCAAGGGCAACAGCGACGACGTGAGGGAGTATCAGAAGCACTACGACGGCGTGCACGTCCTTGACTCCGTCTTCAGGAGCAGGGCCAGGTATCTAACCGGCGCGTACGAAC
>CAZGVR010000537.1:0-2497 GCA_964528945.1 uncultured Myxococcales bacterium | reverse complement strand
AGACCGCGGAGATCGCGATCCACGCGTCGCTCACGGGGCACCTCGTCCTCAGCACGATCCACACGAACGACGCCGCCGACGCCCTCACGTGCCTGGTGGAGATGGGGATCGAGCCTTTCCTCGTGGCCTCGTCCATGCTCGCGATACTCGCGCAGCGCCTCGTCAGGGTCCTCTGCCCGCTCTGCAGGCGCCCGTACGTCGCGACCCCGGATCAGCTGATGCAGATCGGGATAACGCGGGAGAGGCTCAAGCTGCCCTGGAACCGCATGTCCAGCGGCCCCTACAACTCGGTCCTCGAGCCCGACTCGCCCGCCTGGTGGGGGCGCGAGCCTCTCCTGTACGAGTCGGTCGGGTGCGAGGAGTGCTCCTCGCTGGGGTTCAAGGGACGCAACGGCATCTACGAGCTCCTCCTGATAACCGACAAGGTCCGCGGGCTCCTGCTCGAGAACGCCGACTCGACGGCGATCAAGAGGGCCGCCGTGGAGGAGGGCATGGACACGCTGCGGGACGACGGGGCTCGCAAGATCTTCCACGGGAGCACGACGATCGAGGAGATCATGCGCGTGACCCAGGAGGACATCGAGTAGGCGATCGTGGCGATGTACGGCTACAGGGGGGTCGATGCCGCCGGCAAGGGCGTGAAGGGGATGCAGGATGCGTCCACCGGGCGGGATCTGAAGACCGTCCTCAGGAGGAACGGGGTCTTCCTGACGGAGTTCTGGGAGGTGGGATCCGGAGGCGTTGCTGCGGACGGCAACAGGAGCAAGGGCACGTCCATAGATTTCTCGGGTCGCGTGACCTCTGACGACATCGCGACATCGACCAGGCAGCTCGCCACGCTGACGCGCGCCGGTATCCCCCTGGTGGACGCCATCACCGCCCTCGTGGACCAGATCGACAAGCCCGCCTTGAAGAGCATGTTCACGCACGTCAGGGACCGGATCTCCGAGGGATCGTCCATGTCCGACGCCCTCGCGTCCTTCCCCCGCAGCTTCACCTCCATCTACGTGAACATGGTCAACGCCGGCGAGCAGAGCGGCACGCTCGAGCTGGTCCTGGACCGGCTCGCCGAGTTCATGGAGGGCCAGCGGAAGATCCGCAACACGGTCGTGTCGGCGCTCGCGTATCCCGCGCTGATGGCGGTCATTGGGACAATCATCATAGGGTTCATGATGACCGTGGTCATCCCGAAGATATCGACGATCTTCGAGGACTTCGGCCAGGTCCTGCCCTGGTACACGCGCCTGCTCATGGGCTTGAGCGACGTCATGAGATCGTGGATCTTCTGGCTGCTCGCCGTACCGCTCGTCACTGGCGGGATAGTCGCGTTCCTGAGATGGAAGGGCCAGCCCGAGGGCCGCGCGAAGTGGCACGCCATGGTCCTCGAGTTCCCGCTCTTCGGCCAGCTGACGCTCATGATCGCGATGACGAGGTTCGCGAGGACGCTGGGCACGCTCCTCGGGAGCGGAGTGCCGGTCCTCAAGTCGCTGGAGATCACGAGGCACGTCCTGGGCAACGCCGTGCTCGAGGGCGTCGTGGACACGGCGATCGTGGCGGTGAGGGAGGGCGAGAACCTGTACAAGCCGTTGCAGGCATCGGGCAGGTTCCCGCCGCTCGTCTCGAAGATGATCGCGGTGGGGGAGCAGAGCGGCCAGCTCGAGGACATGCTCACGAACGTGGCCCGCTACTACGAGGACCAGTCGGAGACGAGGATCACGGTCATGACCTCGCTGCTGGAGCCGCTGATGATCGTGCTGATGGGGGGTGGCGCCGTGGTGGTCACGCTCTGCATCCTGATGCCGCTCCTCAAGATACAGCAGTTCGCAGGGTGAGGCGCGGGAGGCCGGCGACATGGCGCTCTTCGGAAAGAAGGACTTCCTATTCGTGGTGGGCGGGAGGAAGAAGGAGCGGCCGGCGAGCAAGGTGCTGAGGAGCCGCGTCCGCAACGGGGTGCTGGTGCTGGTGGTCGTGGTCCTCGGGGTCTGGGCCGTGAGGTACTCTCAGGTGGGCGGCGAGCGGATGCAGGCGCTCCTGGACATCCTGGGGCTGCAGGAGGCCGTACGCGAGTTCATCTGGGACCAGGACAGGTGCCCGCACGACCTGGTCGAGCTGAAGTATCCGCCCGCGGGCGGCGAGCCCTACTACAGGCGGGCGGTCCTGGACCCCTGGGGGCTGGAGTACAGGATGTCCTGCCCCGGGCGGGTGGTGGAAGAGATGGCGGACATCGTGAGCGCGGGGCCGGACCGCGAGTTCTACACCGAGGACGACGTGAAGCCTCACTGAGGCGGAGGAGGAGATCGATGGACACCACAGGGATGCGCGAACGCGTGCGCAGGACGCTCGCGTGGATCGCGCGGCCGGGCCAGGAGGGCATGACGCTCATTGAGATCATGGTCGTGGTCGTGATCATGGCCCTCATAGCCACGGGCGTGGCCGTGGCCGTCGTGCCCCAGCTTCGCAAGGCGCAGATGAAGACCACGTGCGTGCGCCTCGACAG
>CAZGVR010000536.1:0-2517 GCA_964528945.1 uncultured Myxococcales bacterium | reverse complement strand
GACGCCGTCCTGGACGCCATCCTGGCCTTGCCTTCGCCGGACATGGCCGGCGAAGGCACGATACCAGAAGCATGCAAGGAACCCGCGCCGCGCACGGGCCCGTTCGGAGCGCTCCACCTCGGGTTCTCGGCCTGGCGTCCCGCGCTCGAGATCCAGGTGAAGGCCGGCTGGGCCTTCAGGAGCGTGGGCGTGGGCATAGTGCTGGAGGAGAGCCCGTGGATGAGCTTTTCCAGGCCCGAGATCGAGCCCGGCACCTTCTCGTTCGGGGCGTTCCTCATGTACCGCAGGCAGCTCACGCCCAGGGCCGGCCTCAGGTTCGAGCTGATCGCGGGCGGGTCAGGGCTGCTCTTCACCACCTTCGGGTATCACGCGGGCGACGTGGGCATCTGGGCCAGCGCAAAGGTGATGCGCCTCGACGTACCTGGCTGGGAGCACCTGGACGTGCGCATCGACGTGGTGGACATCGCGCTCCCGATCTTCCACGTGGACACCATGCCTCTCGTGTACCCGGCCTGGCGCTGGAGCATCGGCATTGCGTTCCACTGACCGGATCGGCCCGCCCTGCCTGGCGGCCATCCTCTGCCTCGCGATGGCGCCGCGCGCGATGGCCGGCGAGGACCCGATCCACGTGCGGCTCACGGACGACGTGCCTGCCACTCTCGTGCTCGCGGCCGGGTGGCTGACCCTGACCGGGCTCCAGTCCGGGATCGCCGGGCACAGGTGCGGCTGGTGCATGGGTCCCGGGCCCGTGGACAGGGCCTTCAGGACCGCGTTCCTCGCGCCCGATCCCAGGGCCGCCGCCACGGCCTCGGACGTGCTTCTCTTCGGAGTGGCGCCCGCGTTCGCGCTCGCCATGGAGGGTCTCGCGTTCCTCCCGGGCGGCGGAGGAGGCCACGCTTTCGGCGAGGACCTGGCAATCACGGTCGAGGCCATGATGCTCGCTGCCTTCCTCACACAGGCCGTGAAGATTGCGGTCCGCCGCGAGCGTCCATACGTCCGCTACGGCGGCGACCATCCCCTTTACGGCACGGGCACGGACGGCGTGCTCGGCTTCTTCTCGCTCCACGCCTCGCTCGCGGCCACGCTGGCCGCCTCGACCGCCACGCTGGCGTTCCTGAGGAAGCGCAGGGGCGCCGCATGGATCGCGGCGGCCGGAGCGGCCCTCGCCGTGGTCACGGGCCTCATGCGCATCTCGGGCGACAAGCACTACGTAAGCGACGTGATCGTCGGCCTCGCGGCAGGCTCGGCGATCGGCGTGGCCATCCCGCTCCTGCACGCGCTTCCGCTCCCGCACCGGAAGCCCGGCGATCCCGTGGTGGCCGTCCTTCCCGGCCCGGGGTCGCTCTCGGTCGTTGGATCTTTCTGATCCTTTATGGCCATCCGCCCATTGACTTGTCCGTATCCGGCTATAAGTGACCAGATAGGTCAATTAATATCCGGCCACGGCTCGCCGTGGCCGTTTCCCACGGAGGTCGACATGACGAAAACTGCGATGAAGACCGGAAGGGCCACGATCTTCGCTCTCACTCTCGCGCTCCCGCTGTTCTCCGCCTCTTGCGGCAAGTCCATGATGGTGCCCGTGTCCGCAGCCCAGCCGCCCGGGCCGGACGCGGCCGTCGTCAACTTCATACGGACTGGCGGCGGCGGGACCGCGCTCGAGGTCGCGCTCTGGGATGAGGACCGGCTCATAGGCGTCATCCCGCCGCACTCGATCGTGCAGTACCTCGCGTCTCCCGGCTCCCACCTGTTCGTGGGGCGCGCCGGGAACTGGTCTTTCCTCGACGCCGAGCTCGAGGCCGGACGTTCCTACTTCGTGATGGTCGCCGCAACGCTCGAGGGCACTTACGGCACGGTGGCGCTCGATCCGGTCCTGGATCACGAGTCCTTCGTGTCCAACGAGCAGCTCGCCGAGTGGATGGCCGGGTACGAGGTGATCGGCATGGATCCCGGGGCCGGGAACGCATTCCTGAACGCCCACTCGTACGAGGTCCGCGCGGCCGTAGACTCCTACCACTGGGACGGTGTGCCCGGCCTGCTCCTCGGCACGCACGATTGGCGCTGCGCCGGCGTGTGCTGCTCGCCCGACGCGGGCGTTCGGGCGCCTCGTGGCATCCTCGACGTCTGCATTTACAGGATCTATGATCGTGCCGTGACCGAAGTCAGGACGAGATTGCACGGACCATCCGGGGAAGATTCGCGGCCCGCGCTCGTCTTCGACATGGACGGCGTGCTCGTGGACGTGTCCAGGTCTTTCCGCAGGCTGATGTCCAGGCTCGTGGGCGAGCTGGGCGGCGAGGACGGGACCCCCGCGGAGATCCAGGCCGTGAAGGAGTCGGGCGGGTTCAACGACGACATCGAGAGCACGGTCGAGGTCCTGCGGCGACGCGGGATCGTCGTCCCCTTCCCGGTCGTCAAGGAGCGGTTCGACGCCCTGTACCAGGGCACGGACGCGGCTCCCGGGATGTGGAAGGAGGAGAGGTGGCTGGTGCCCCCCGCGGTCCTCGAGAGGCTCTCCGG
>CAZGVR010000535.1:0-2518 GCA_964528945.1 uncultured Myxococcales bacterium | reverse complement strand
TCCGTGCACGCGTCCCAGGTCCAGTAGCCGGCATCCGGATCGTTGCCGTCCACCCAGAAGACGATCTTCCTGCGCGTGGAGTTGGTGAGGACCACGGTCGTGTCGGCGGCGGTGGCCGTGGCCGACGGCCCGTCGGGCGGCAGCACTGCGTCCACCTTGTCCTCGTCTATGGATACCTGGCCCTCCGGGAGAAGGGTCGGCAGCGAGTAGGCCTTGGGATACTGCCCGCGGATGCCCTTCTCCTCCAGGTCCGCTGCCACCGACGAGCTCATGAAGCCCATGTTCACCATGTAGAGGAACTTGTCCTGCGTGCGATCGCGCGCGCTCTCGTAGACCTCGTCCCACGTGAGCGCCGGGTCCCTGAGCAGCGTCTCGTACACCATGGACTGGGTGAAGTTCCCGCCGCTCGACCCTCCCCAGGCGTACTCGCCCTCGGTCGCAGCGGTGACGTAGAGGAGCCCCTGATGGTTGAGGAACAGGTTCTTGTACACCTCGGTGTAGGCCCCCTGCACCTCCCAGTCGGCCTGCTTCTTGAAGCTGCTCTTCGGGCCCAGGCCGTCTATCGAGCTGGAGCAAGCGTCCGTGATCACGATCCTCAGCCTCGCGGGCCGCGCCGTGACCAGGGATTCCATCTCGCCCCTGTCGATCGTCCCGCCCTCGCTGGTGGCGAGGAAGGTCTCGCCGCCCTCCATGCCGCCGTGGCCGCTGAAGTAGACGAACAGGACGTCGTCCCCGTCCACGGTCACGCCGGAGATCGCGCCGATCACGTTGGATCGCGTGGCATGGCCGCCCTGGAGCAGGATCTTCTCGACGTCCATGACGCCCTCGGAGTCGATGATCTCGAGCAGCTTGGTCACGTACCCGTGGTCCATCCGCGTGCTGGGGGCGATGTCGTTGAGCCCCGGATCGTCGTATCCGTCCTCGATCACGAGGATCGCGCGAAGCGTGGCGGCGTCGGCGTTGCCGTGCACCGAGACCACGACGAGCGCGAGCGACAGCCCGGCTGCGATGGCTCTGGTCTTCGTCATCTTCGTCTTTCCTTCCCGGTGCCCGGATGATAATGGTTCCGGGCGATGGAATCCACGGTCATCGGCGTGTCGAGCCTCGTCAAGCATTACGGCGATTTGACGGCCGTGGACGCCGTGAGCTTCAACGTCGCGAAGGCCGAGTGCTTCGGGCTGCTCGGCCCGAACGGGGCGGGCAAGACCACGACCGTGGAGATCCTCGAGGGGTTGACCGTCCCGACCTCGGGAGACGTGGAGATCCTGGGCATGCGATGGGGCCGCGGCCGCGACCACGAGATCCGTCTTGCCCTGGGCATCCAGCTGCAGGAGACCCGCCTAGAGGAGAAGCTCACGGTCGAGGAGACCCTCTCCCTTTTCTCGAGCTTCTATCCCCGCGGGAGGACCCTCGATGACCTCCTGTCGATGGTGGACCTGGGATCCAAGAGGTCGTCCAGGGTCGGCAAGCTCTCGGGCGGCCAGCGCCAGAGGCTCGCGCTCGGCTGCGCCCTGGTGGGCGAGCCCGAGATCCTCTTCCTGGACGAGCCCACCACGGGCCTCGATCCGACCGCACGGCTCGCGATCTGGAACGTCGTGGAGGAGTTCCTAGCGGGCGGCGGAACCGTGCTCCTCACGACCCACTACATGGAGGAGGCCGAGCGTCTCTGCGGCAGGGTCGCCATAATGGACGCGGGAAGGATCGTGGCCGTGGGCCCGCCCGGAGAGCTGGTGGCCTCCCTGGGCGAGATCCCGGAAGCGAGGAAGGGGACGCTGGAGGACGTCTTCGTGAGCCTCACCGGAAGGAAGCTCCGCGATGCCTAGGCACCCGCTCGTCGAGCTGACCATGGCACGCTTCCGGGAGTTCGTCCGCGAGCCCGAGGCCCTGTTCTGGACGTTCGCGTTCCCCGTCATCCTGGCGGTCGGGCTCGGGATCGCGTTCCGCAGCAGGCCTCCCGCCGACTTCAGGGTGGCACTGATGGGCAAGGGGGAGGCCGTGTCCAGGGTGTCGGGCATCCTGGGCTCCGCAAAGGGGGTGAAGGCCATGCCTGCCAAGGCAGGGGAGGCCGAACACCTGCTCGGGACCGGAGAGGTGGACGTCGTGATCCAGGTCGCCGGTTCCGGGGAGGCGCCGTCGATAACGTACCGCTTCGTCCCACGCAGGGTCGAGAGCCGGGCGGCAAGGCTCGCCGCGGACGAGGCGATCCAGGAAGGTCGCGGCAGGAAGGACCCGGCGGCCACGAGCGACGAGGAGGTCACGGCCGCGGGCAGCCGGTACATCGACTTCCTCATCCCCGGGCTCATAGGCCTGAACGTGATGGGATCGAGCATGTGGGGGCTCGGCTACGCGCTGGTCTACGCGAGGAAGCGGAAGCTCCTGAAGCGCCTGGCCGCCACTCCCATGAGGAGATCGCACTTCCTCCTCTCCTACATGATATCGAGGGTCGCCCTGCTCGTGCTCGAGGTGGCGGCGCTGATCCTGTTCGGAAGGGTCGTGTTCGGCGTTGGCGCCGGCTGCT
>CAZGVR010000534.1:0-2549 GCA_964528945.1 uncultured Myxococcales bacterium | reverse complement strand
GATCTCCTGGACCGCGCCGTAGCAGTTGACCCATAGGTCCCCCGTGCCGCTGCACAGGAGCCAGAACGCGCCCTCGCCCGCGAAGATGCTCTTGAAGCCGCCGAACTTCGTCTTGACCTTGACGTTGCCGGACGACGCCAGGAAGCTGGATCCCTGGACCATCAGCATCTTGCGTCCGTCCATCTGGTAGTGGACGATGTCCCCGACGATGCCCGGCGCGATCATGACGTGACCGGACTGGCCGGGCGGCGGCGTGTAGGTGTTGAGGAAAAGCGTCTCCCCGCCCAGGAACTTCCTCAGGAAGGCGAGGAGAAGGTTCACCACGAAGTCCAGGAAGCCCGATCCCGTGCCGCCGATCCCGGTCTTGATCTGCATCCCGTCGCTCATGCCGACCATGGAGCCGGCCTCGACGGTTATCTTCTCCCCGGGAGCCAGCTGGACGGTCGCCATGGCGAAGGATGGACCGTACTCAAGCGTGCTCTGCATGAACTTCCTCCATAGGCAATAGCGGTCGGACCCCATGTCCGGCCGTCCGTTGCGGAGCAGGTCGACATACTCTCATTACTTGGAGAGCTTGTCGAGCGTTTCCAGGTTCCTCGCCGGCCAACCCAGCTCGTCGGCGAGCGTGGCAGCAGGCACGTCGGACGGCGCCTTGATCCTGGTAGGATCGAGCGCGGAGGCCGCGCTCCAACACTTCCTGGCAGCCTCGAAGTCGCAGAGCAGGAACGCGGCCAGGCCATGGGTCACGTGCAGGTGGAACAGCACGTACTGGAAATAGGGCTTGTCCTCCTTCATGACCTCATCGGGAGGCCTCTTCTGGTAGGTGCCCCATGGCTTGGTCATGGTCTGCTCGTCGGCCTTCCAGTCCTTGATCCTCTGGGCGTCCATCACGGGAGTCGTGAGCACGGTCTCGAGCATGCCCGTCGTGAGGAAGAAATAGGATCGCGAGACCAGGGCCTTTATCTGCTTGTGGGTCTTGAACTTGAAGCCAGACGGTGTGCGGTTCTCGGCGGCGAGGATGAGCTCGTGGCAGTCGGGCGTACGGCCCCTGTCGAGGGCGATGAGCGCGGACTCCCTGAGCAGGGCGCCGTCGTCGGAGTTCTCCGAGACAGCCTCCAGGGCCGCGTCGACGGCTCCATCCTTGTCCCCGGCCTCCACGCGGGCGCGGTATAGCGCCTCCTCGAGCTTCGCGCCTGTCTTGCCGTTGGCCTTGGCGGCGTCGAGGAGCTTGCACGCGTCCGAGTTCTTGCCCTCGGCCGCCAGCGCCTTGCCGGCCTCGAAGGCCGAATCCGAGAGCTCGAAGTCCCGGATGGGGTCCACCTCCGGCGGGACGGGCTCGACCTTCTTCCCGCGGTCAAGGAGGTCGTAGGTCTCCTTCCAGTCAGCGCCCGAGACCTTCTCCCCGTCGTCCTTCCGCTTCATGTTCAGGAGATAGAGCGTGCGCCCCAGCTTGATCAGCGCGACCTTGTCGGTCGGCTTCCTGTCGTATACCTTCCGGTACACCTCTGCGGCGCCCTGCAGATCGCCGCTCGCCGCAAGGCCGTCTCCCTTGCCCAGTCCCGGTCCACAGCCGGGCGATCCCGATGCGAGCACGAAAAGCAGGGCGGTGGCGGCGAGGAAAGTGGCGGACGAGCGCTTCTGGTCCATGTTCTCCTCCCATGGCCGCGCGGGCCTGTGCGGCCGACAATACCGCACCAGGCTAGCCGAGTACAGCGTGCGCGAGCCATCCGTGCGTGCGGGGCTGGACGGCGTGGAGAGCACGGAGGGCGACTCGCTACTCGCGGAGGATCCTGTCGGCCATCTCGGGGTAGTAGCGCTTGATGCAGTCCGGGCAGAGCCCGTGCGTGAACTCGACCGGGGAGCGCTCCTGCATGAATGTCTCGACTTCCTGCCAGTAGTTGGAGTCGTCCCTGATCTTCTTGCAGCCTGCGCAGATGGGGATCAGGCCCTTGAGCGTCTCGAACTCGGTCACGTCCTCGAGCATGAGAACCGCTCGCGCAATGCCCGGGCCAGGGAAGGGGGTTGCCGTTACCTGGAGGAGCCTCGTGCCGGCCGCCCCGGCGCGGTCCACCCTCTCGATCCTGGCCCTCTCCCTGATGACCTTCTGTCCGAGGACCGCGGCCCCGACGCTTCTCCGGATCACGCATTCGCCGCACGAGCCGCGACCGCCGCACCCCGTGGGATCCGAGGTGCCGTGGATGCACGACATGTCCCGGCCCTGCACCAGCTGGAAGGTCCACTCGCGATTGCTCGAGAGGATCTCCTCTGCCGCGGAGTTGCAGTTCAGGATCCTCATGTGCTCGTCCATGAGGAACAGGGGGTTCGGGATGGCCTCGAAGATGCGCCTGAACACGGGGTCGTCGCCGTCAACTGCCTCGCCGGGGGACGCCGGAACCATCGCCATCTCAGCAGCTATTCGTGCGTCCGGATCGTTGTTCATGTGTTGCCATTAGGGCCGGTGGTCGAGATATGCAATCCGCTCGTGCGGGCGAGGCTCCCGTGCACGCTTGCGGCCACGGGTCCCGGCGTGCTACCAATGGCGGATGACC
>CAZGVR010000533.1:1405-2568 GCA_964528945.1 uncultured Myxococcales bacterium | reverse complement strand
AGCTGCACGTTCGACGCCTCGGCCTGCTACCGGTGTGGCGACGGTGTCATCAACCCGGGCGAGTCCTGCGACGGGTCGAGCCTGGGCGGGAACGACTGCACCACGATCCCTGGCGGGTATTCCGGGGGAACGCTCGGCTGCACGGCCGCGTGCGCGTTCAACACCTCGAGCTGCTACAGGTGCGGGGACGGGGTCATCAACCCGGGCGAGTCGTGCGATGGATCCAACCTGAACGGGAACAACTGCACAACCGTGCCCGGCGGGTTCACGGGCGGCACGCTGTCGTGCACCGGCACCTGCACGTTCGACACGAGCGCGTGCACGACCGCGGGCTGGGAGCCGGATGGCAATTACGACGTGGCGCCGGACATCTCGTACACCTGCGCTTTCGGGCTGGTGAGCATCAACGTCCCCACAATGACCTTCATGGACAACGGAACGACCCTCACGGTCCAGCCTGCCATGAACGGCGGCTGCTTCATGACCGGCCCGTCCGCGGCCGTTTCACGGAACATCAACGTCTCCTGCCTTTACGCCGGCTCGTGCAACGAGACCTACACGCTGACCGGCAGCTTCGACACGGACAACCACTGGACCGGCACCTGGACCGCGAGCTACTCCGGATCCTGCTTCGGGTGCTCGTTCCAGTCCCGGAGCGTGTCCGGCACCAGGATGTAGGGGCTTCCCCGCACGCCGCTCCGGCGCTATCTTCTCGTCCCCGTGAGGCAGGCCACGAGATTGCTCGCGATCGTGAACCCGGCCGCGGGCGGCGGAAGGTGCGGCGCGCGCGCAGGGCGCGCCCTCGATCGGCTGCGCGAGGCCGGGTTCGGGCTCGAGGCGGCCATGACCACGCGGCCGGGCAACGCGACCGAACTGGCCCGCGACGGGATGGAGGCGGGGTTCAGGAGGTTCGTGGCCATCGGCGGGGACGGCACGGCCTACGAGGTGCTGAACGGCATCTTCCCGGCGGCAACGGCCCTTCCCGGGCAGGTCACCATGGGCACCATCCCGCTCGGGACCGGCAACTCGTTCCTGCGCGACTACGGCATCCTGGACCCGGCCTCGGCGATCCACGCGATCGTCCAGAACGACTCGAGGCGCTGCGACGTGATCCGCGCCGTGCACGAGAGCGCGGCGGACGCGGCGCTGACGCTGTGCGGCAT
>CAZGVR010000533.1:0-1395 GCA_964528945.1 uncultured Myxococcales bacterium | reverse complement strand
CACGAGAGCGGCGAGCTCCACTCCCTGAGCCTCCTGTCGGTCGGGTTCAGCGCGCGCGCAGGCGCGCTCATGAACGCGAGGTTCAAGCCGCTCGGGACGGCCGGGTACATCCTCGCGGTGCTGGGGTGCATAGCCGGGCTCGAGTACCCGGTGCACCCCCTGCGGCTGGACCGGGGCGAGGTGGACAGCCGGGCGGCCGCGCTCATCTCGTTCTCCAACAGCAGGTTCACGGGCGGCGCCATGATGATGGCTCCGGACGCCGACGCCTCGGACGGGCTCGTGGACGTCATCAGGGTCGGCAGGCTGGGCAGGCTCGCGTTCACGGCCACTTTCCCCCTGATCTTCGAGGGCACGCACGTGGGCAGGCCCGGGATAGAGAAGGCGCGCGCACGCCGCGTGGACTTCCTGGAGCCGCGCGAGGAGGACGTGATGGTGGACGGCGAGGTGCTGAGGCTCGCGCTGCGATCGATCGAGGTCCTTCCCGGGGCAATCGCGGTGAACGCATGACAGGCAGGCCCGATCCGTGGAACGGCGAGATCACGGCCCTCGACAGGGCGGTCTCGGCCGCGCTCTGGGCTGCCGGCGTGGCGTGGATGGTCCCGTGGGTGGGGATCATCATGGCCGGTCAGAGCGTGCTCGGCCCGGATCGCGTGGACCGGACCGCGCGGCGCTTTGCGCGCGTGCAGATGGCGCTCACCGGATCCAGGTGGCGGGCGTTCGTGCATCCGGGGGTGCGCCCGGATCGCCAGTACATGTTCGTCCAGAACCACGTGAACCACTTCGACTTCATGACCATGTACTTCGCCACGCCGCACCTGAAGCAGGGGCTCGAGCTGGAGGAGCACTTCGGCTACCCCATATACGGATGGTTCATGCGGCAGCGCGGCACGATCCCGGTCAGGAAAGGGGAGAGGGGCCAGAGCGATCGCATTCGCGACCTGATGCGCGCCGAGCTGGACAGGGGGCGATCGCTGCTCGTGTTCCCGGAGGGAAGGCGCACCAGGGACGGGAGGGTGGGCCAGTTCAGGCTCGGGACATTCTTCATGGCGCGAGACCTGGGCGTGCCGGTCGTGCCAGTCGCGATCACGGGCATGCAGGACGTGATGCGGGCCGACTCGTGGATCGTGCGGCCCGGCCGCCAGGTGACGGTACACTGCCTCGAGCCCATCGAGACGTCCGGGATCCCGGACGACGGGATCCAGGACCTCGCGGACAGGGTGCGCGGGCCCATCGCCAGGATCGTGGACGAGTACATCGACGGCCGCGATCGCCGGCGATGAGGACGCACTTCTTCCGGGAGGTTCGTGACCGGTTCCTCGCACTGGAGCCGGATCTGATTGGGCGACATTCATCGGAGCCGGTGGAAGGATGGTCTGCGCGCCTGGGTACGTCTGC
>CAZGVR010000532.1:314-2572 GCA_964528945.1 uncultured Myxococcales bacterium | reverse complement strand
GTCGTCGCAGTAGTCCGGTACGTCGTCGATCCCGGTGGTGCTCGAGGCGTCCGAGTTCAGGGAACCCTCGATCGAGTCGGGCACGCCGCTGCCGTCCGATTCGTCGTCGATGCGGTTCGGGATCAGATCGTCGTCGCAGTCGTCCAGGCACCCCTCGGCCGCGTCGTCGATCCCGTCCCCGTCCGCCTCACCGGACCTGAAGTCCGGTACCGTGTCACCGTCCGTGTCGACCCGGCCTACGCTCCCTTCCCTGGGATCGATGCAATCATCCCCGTCGTCGTCCAGGTCGCGGAAGTCGGCCTCGCCGTCGCCATCCAGGTCCCCGGCCGTCTCGTCCACGTCGTCGATGCCGTTCGCATCGCTGTCCTCGTCCATGAAGTCGGGCTTCCCGTCCGAGTCCGAGTCGAAGGGCGACGTCTCCGGGTCATCGTCCCCGGCCTCCAGGGAATCATCGAGGCCGTCATCGTCCGAATCCGTGTCCTCGAAGTCCGGGATCGTGTCGCCATCCGTGTCTCGCGCCGAGGAGCGGCCCTCGTCCCCGTCGTAGATCGTGTCGCCATCCGAATCCATCCACGCGGCCGCATCCACGTCGCCGTCCACGAGGCCGTCCTCGCAATCCGGGCATTCCTGCCCATAGCATCCTGCGGAGGAGATCGCGATCACGGCAAGGACAAGGCCAGGGAGCCTTCCAAGAGGGTCCCTCTTTGATTTTCTCCGCATGTGCACACTCTACTCCAGGTTCCGCCGGGCTGCAATCAGTCAGGTTCCGTCAATTTATTGTCAATAGTTACTTACAGTTGAAGAAATGGTCGGACCAATGCTTGACTTTCGAGGATCCAGGGGTTATGTGTCAGGTGTTGGTCCAATGGTCGGACCAAAGGGCTGTCAAAAGGATGTGGTCGCAACTCGAGCGAAGAGGTGCCAGCATGAAGCGTGACAAGAAGGAGTTCGAGAAGGTCCTGGTGACCGGCGCATCCGGCGCGGTCGGCACCTACCTGGTCGGATCGCTTCTCGAGGCCGGATACCAGGTGCGAGGGGTGGACATCCGTCCGCCGGCAGCCCCGGGCACCTGGGCCGATCCCAGGTGCGAGTTCCTCGCAGGGGATCTCACCGATCCGGAGTTCGTGAAGCGATCGGTCAGCGGCATGGATGCGGTCATGCACGCCGCAGCGCTTCTCGACATCAGCCTGGACTACGAGGCGCTCGCACCGCTCAACGTGGGTGCGGTGCGCGAGCTGTACCGCGCCGCCTCCCGCGCGGGCGTGACCCGCTTCGTCCACTTCTCCTCCGGGTCTGTATATGCGCCCTCGGACGACGGCCCTGTCGAGGAGGACCACCCGCTCATGGCGAAGAGCGCGTACGAGAGGACCAAGATCGAATCAGAGGAGATCCTGAAGGAGCTGTACTTCGACCTGGGGCTGGACTGGATCGTGCTCCGGCCCGGGCTGATCTACGGCCCGGGCGGCAGGTTCCTGGCGTCGGGCATCGCGGCCGTGCCGCCGATCATGCGCTGGCTGCTCGGGGACAGGGTGCCGGCGCTCCACGGAGGCCAGCGCACGAACCTGGTCCACGCCGAGGACGTGGCAAGGGCCGCGGTCTTCCTCATGCAGAACGCGGCGCCGCAGAGGGCATACAACGTGGCCGATCCCACGCCCCTCGACGTCGGGGCCATCATGACGGCCGCCATCGAGGCGTGGGGCATCGAGCCGCGGGGGGCGATCCCGATCCCGGAGCCGGCCAACCCGCTCGCGATCGACGACATGGAGCTCTTCTTCAGGCTGGCCAGCATGCCCACGGACACCTACTGGAAGCGGATCGTGGCCGACCTCGGCCTTGTCAATCTCCTGCACCCGGCGTTCGACAGGGAGATCGCCCCATACATGTTCCACCACACGGTGTTCTCGGTCGAACGCCTGCGCGTGCGCGGCTTCAGGTGGAAGCACCCGGACATGAGGACCTCGATCGCGGAGGTGCTCCGGTGGTACGAGGATCACCGCTGGATACCGAGGATGGCCGAGGTCGAGCCGGGCGGCGGGCACATGCCCCGCCTGGGCTTCAGCTTCAGGGAGACCATGAAGGGCAGCGTGGAGATGCGAAAGGACTCGCCTCACGGCGAGGCGGGCCGTCCCATGCCCTTCGTGTTCACGGTGACAGCCAGGGCCCCGCGCTTCGACCGGTTCCTCCGCAACTGGAGGGCCGAGATCAAGGGCATCCTCTACTGGGAGGGGGTCGCGGACGGGGCGGCGGTCAAGGGAACC
>CAZGVR010000532.1:0-304 GCA_964528945.1 uncultured Myxococcales bacterium | reverse complement strand
GTTTGGGTCCCCCCCAGTGAAAGGCGTGCCAATCGGCGCCTGCGAGGCCTTCAGGGATGGCCAGGTGTTCCACGTCGAGGAGAACGGCCGCATGCCCGAGGGGTTCTGCGGCTGGGCCTGGGACGACATATACAAGGTTGTGCAGACCCTGAGGTTCCGCGGCCAGAAGGACGTCGATCTCATGCACTTCCTGGACACGATGACGCGGCTTCCCGGCACGGTCGTGGGCCCTGATGGGGCCGAGATCGCGAGCGGTGTGGCCAATTTCGACCTGAGGAAGGACCTGCTGCCGATGGTGGCCTCG
>CAZGVR010000531.1:0-2598 GCA_964528945.1 uncultured Myxococcales bacterium | reverse complement strand
CATGGCCACCGTGTCGCGCAAAGGCTTGTGGCAGGCGCAAACGCCGCAGATGTTTGGGCTCGATGTGCCTCAGCATGTCCCCCTCCTTGAGCACCTTGAGCGCGAAGCCGCGCAGCCTGGAGTCCTTGTCCTCGCGGGCTATGGACTCGATGCGGAGCGCTAGCACGCCGCTGGGGTGCTGGGTCATGATCTTGGCGGCCTGCTTGGACGTGTCCGTGTTCCTCAGGCATTCGACCTCGATCGAGACCAGGGTCGGGTCTGCGGTGTAGCCGCGCTCGGCGGTCATGCAGGCGTCGATCGCGGCGAGCGCGTCCGCCAGCCGCCCCACGTTCGAGTACAGGATGGCGAGGTGATACTCCAGGTGGGGCGAGCCGTCCGCGACCGGGTCCGAGCGGAGCTTCTCGAGCTTCTCGATGGCCTCGGCGTTGCGCCCCTCCATGCCGTCCGTGAGCGCGGACTTGACGTCAGGGTGCTCCCCGAACTCGGACCGCGCCTGCTCGAGGAGGGCCAGGACCGCCTCTTCGGACACCTCGCCGTCGGGCTTGTCGTCGTCGAGCCTCCCCTTCCCGAGGGTGACCGCGAGCACGACGCCCACCACGATCACCACGGCCAGGACCGCACCGCCGAGGACCGTGCGCCTGAACCACCTGGCGCGCTTCCACAGCCTGAGGAAGCTCTCGTCCGCCGTGGACACGTCGCTGCCGGAGATGGCGGGCACGGAGATCGCCTCCGGGGCAGAGTCCGGGGCGGCATCCCTGGATTCCCCGGCCTGCTGGATGGGCCTGGTGACGGCCTCGGGGAAGCCATCCTGCGCCGCGGTCGAGGCCTCGCCCAGGGCTTCAAGGTGATCCTTGCAGACCTTGGCGCTGGGGTAGCGGTCGGCCGGGTTCTTGGCGAGCAGGCGCGCGACCACCTGCTGGAACCCGTCGGGGAACACAACTCCCGGTGCCACGGACGCCATGGTCGGCGGCTCGGCCGTGATGTGCATCCTGAGCAGGGACGCCGCGGTCTTGGCCTCGAAGGGCTTCCTGCCCGTGGCCATCTCGAAGAGCATCACGCCGAGCGAGTACAGGTCCCCCCTGTGATCCACGGGATCGCCGCTCGCCTGCTCGGGCGACAGGTAGCTCGGGGTGCCGAAGATCATCCCGGCCTGGGTCAGGCTCGTGCCCGGCGACTCGTCCGAGACCATCCGGGCTATGCCGAAGTCCATGATCTTGACGTGATCCCGGACTCCCTCCCGCTCGATGAGCATTATGTTCTCGGGCTTCAAGTCCCGGTGCACGATTCCGAGCCCGTGCGCCCTGTCCAGCGCCGAGCAGATCTGGAGCGTTATCCCGCGCAGGCGCGCGAAGGGCAGGGCGCCGCCCACGTCGAGCGCGTCGGCGAGCGTGGTGCCGCGCAGGAGCTCCATCACGATGAAGAGGCCGCCCTCGGCATCGCGCCCGCAGTCGGTTACCATGCACACGTTCGGGTGGTCGATCCGGGCGGCGGCCTGCGCCTCCCTCTCGAACCTCTGGACGATCTGGCCGATGGAAGAGAGGTCGGGGTGCAGCCTCTTCAGGGCCACGTCCTTGCGCATCAGCAAATGCTCGGCAAGGTAGACCACGCCCATCCCGCCCTCTCCGAGCGGCTCCATGATCCTGTACTTCCCGTCCAACACGGTCCCGGGCGGGAGCGTCGTCCTGTCCTCGAGCCGTCCTGTCATGCGGATACGAGTCTAGTCTCGGACCGGGCCGCTGTTCAAGGACGAGGTCCGCCTTGAAATCGGGGCCCGCGTGGGGCATGAATGCGGTTCGACGTGGCGGACTACGTGCACATCATCGGCGAGGGAGCTTCCCCGCAGCCTTCCGAGCTGGGCGGGAAGGCGGTCGGGCTGATCGGCCTCCAGTCGATCGGCCTGCCGGTGCCCGCCGGCTTCGTGGTGCTCGGCGCCGCGTTCGACCGGTTCATGCAGGCGCTGCTCCGGCCCGGCGAGCGGCTCGCGGACCTGGTGGCCCTCGCGTCCTCGGACAGGTGGGACTGCGGCCCGCGGCTCTCGGATGTACGCCGCAGGATCCTGTCGGCGCCCATGCCGAGGGACGTGGAGCAGGCGGTGGTGGAAGCGTACGACCGCCTGTTCCCGGGGGATCAGCCAGTGGCCGTGCGGTCGTCATCGTCCACCGAGGATCAGGAGGCCCTGTCCTCGGCCGGCATGCAGGAGTCCTTCCTCAACGTGAAGGGCCGCGAGGCGGTCGTGGAGGCGGTGAGGAGCTGCTGGGCATCCCTGTGGCACGAGAGGGCGATCTCGTACCTGGCTGTAGCCCGCGTGGATCCCGCCACGATCCGGATGGGGGTCATCGTCCAGGCGCTGGTCGACGCCGACGCCGCCGGCATCGTCTTCACGGTCAATCCCAAGACCGGCAACGATCGGGAGATCCTCGTGAACGCCGTGTTCGGCCTCGGTGAGCCCGCGATAAGCGGCAGGCGGACTCCAGACGTCTTCATCCTCGACAAGGCGGGCTTCGGCGTGCGGGACCGCCAGATCGCGCACAAGGACGTCATGCTGCGGCCTTCGGCGAAGGGGGCCGGGCTGATCGAAGAGGAGGTCCCGCCTGATCG
>CAZGVR010000530.1:0-2599 GCA_964528945.1 uncultured Myxococcales bacterium | reverse complement strand
CCACACCACGGGCTACGATCCGGACGGGACCAACCCGTTGCCGGGCATCGTCGGCGACTTCGTGGCGCCTGGCGTCCACTGCGAGGCGTGCCACGGGCCCGGATCGATCCACATCGTCACCGGGAACCCGGCGGACATAGTGGTCGACCTGTCGAGCGAGCTCTGCGGCAAGTGCCACTCGCGCGGCGGAGTGGACGGCGTATCGGCCGGGCCCGAGGTCATCGAGACCAAGAACGGCTTCGTCGAGCACCACGAGCAGTATGACGAACTGTGGAACACCAAGCACCGATCCATCTCCTGCGTGACCTGCCACGACCCGCACGGCACGACCTACGACGCGGAGGACGTGACATCGGGCTGCGAGTCCTGCCACTGGGACTTCGACCTCGCGTTCGAGACGGCCGAGCCGACCGTCGCGGACAGCGGGACCGGGACGAACCACCCCGCGTTCATCCCCGACGCCGCGGGCCACGAGTTGTTCGCGTCCTCCTACCCGACGTCGTGGATCGAGATCTCCTGCACGGACTGCCACATGGCCGGGACCGCGAAGAGCGCCCGCAACGTCGGCAAGACCGCGGACGTCTCGAGCCATATCTTCGCGATAACCACGGATCCGTCCGTGACCTTCGTGGGCACCACGGCCGTCGGCACACCGGCAGTCACGCTGGACTACGCGTGCTCCTCCTGCCACGCGGATCCGGCGGTCACGGGCAGCGGGCCGGCGCTCGCCTCGTGCGGCGCTTGCCACGGCACGGCCGCCCACGCCTTCCCCACGCTGTCCGAGGCCATCACGGCCGTACAGGACGGCTCCATCACCATCCACCCGTAGATCCTGGCCCGGAACCTTCCTACAGCAGGCCGTTCTCGGTCGCGTACCGGACCATGTCCGCGCGGGACCTGAGGTCCAGCTTGGACACGATGCTCGCGCGGTGCGACTCCATGGTCCTGGGCGAGATGCCGAGGATCCCGGCCGCCTCGGCGTTCGTGTGCCCCTTCGCGAGGAGCCTCAGGGCCTCCACCTCCCTGGGGCTGAGTGCCTTGCTCGACCCGGCGCCGCCGCGGCCCGCATCCCTGCCGGCCCTCGCCCTGACCAGGAACCCGGACATGGCCGGATCCAGGTAGCTGCGGCCTCCCCCGACCGCTCGGATGGCGCTCAACAGGTCGGTCGCCGCCGACCGCTTGAGCACGAATCCCCTCACCCCGATCCCCAGGAGCTTCTCCATACAGTACCCGTCCTCGTGCATGGTCAGCGCGACGATGGCCGTCCCGGGAACCGCCTCGAGGATGCGCGCGGCCGCCTCGTACCCCGACATGCCCGGCATGCTCACGTCGAGCACGATCACGTCCACACGCGTCTCCCCCAGGAGACGGATCGCCTCCTCGCCGTCGCCCGCCTCGCCCGCCACCTCGACATCGTCGATCTTCTCCAGGTAGGCCATGAGGCCGGCCCTGAAGACCGCGTGATCGTCGACCAGGAACACCCGGAGTCGCTCGCTCATCCCTCGACCTCCTCTGCGTTCGTCGTCGTGATCGGGACCGTCGCGATGATCGTCGTCCCCGAGCCGGGCGCCGACTCGATCGACAGGGTACCTCCGGCCAGCACCGCTCGCTCCCTCATTCCGGCGAGACCGAGGTGCGCCCCCGCGGATCCGGCAATGGTCGGGTCGAAGCCCGTGCCGTCGTCCTCGACGATCAGCTTGACGCACCCCGAGTCGTGTACCAGGACCAAGCTGGCGTGAGCGGCCCTCGAGTGGCGGGCGACGTTCACCAGCCCCTCCTGGGCGATCCGGTAGAGCGCGAGCTGCGCCTCCCTGGGGATCGACGTGCAGTCGCCGCCCGGGGCCTCCAGGAACTCCACGATCGTACCGCCGCTCCGCTCGGCCTCCGCTGCCAGGCTCATGAGTGCGCTCGGGAGCCCGCGATCGTCGAGGATATTCGGCCTGAGCATCAGGGCGAGGTGCCTGGTCTCGTCGAGCATGGTCCTGATCCTGGCCTTCAGGTCGTCGGCGAGGGACGGACCGGCGCTTCCCTCCGTGCCGGCCGTCTCGACCGCGAGCAGCATTGCGGTCAGGGACTGGCCCAGGTGATCGTGCAGCTCGCGCGAAATGGCCACTCTCTCCGCCTCCTGGGACCTCACCAGCCGGTGCATGAGCGAGCGGATCTCCGCCTCCTTGGCCGCGAGCGACGCCTCGCGCTCCTCGAGCCCTAGCGCCATCTCGTCGAAGGCCGCACCGAGCACGCCGGTCTCGCCCGCGGCCGGGACCCCGACCCTCGCCGTGTAGTCACCGGCCCGGATGCGCCGCACCCCTTCCACCAGCCTCCGGATCGGCCGGACCGTGAGGGAGGACAGCACCAGCGCCGTGACGGCCCCCAGGATCAGGCAGGCGGCCAGCATGACGATGACGGATCGAGACGCGGTGTCGAGGGACTCGCGCGTGCTCGCGTCAGAGAACCCTATCCTCAGCAGGGCTCCGTCCTGGGCAGGCACCGGCACCGTGACGTCCAGGACGATGCCCTTCCCGATCTCGATCGTTCGCATGATGCCGCCCGTAGGGACGGCGTCGGGGTACCCGGAGAGAAGGCCGTACGGCAAGTTCCC
>CAZGVR010000529.1:0-2605 GCA_964528945.1 uncultured Myxococcales bacterium | reverse complement strand
CGTTGCGGTATCCCATCATGTATGCCCAGATGATCACGATCACGATGGCCACGATCGCGAGAACCCAGTCGAGGCCTTTCCCGGAGCCCGGCCCCGTCGCCCTGACCGCGCAGGAGCAGCCTCCGCCGTCTCCCTCGCAGAGCGCTTCCCGGCCGGGCGGAGCAGGGCACGTGGCCGGGTCAGCGGCGAGCGGGTAGATGGTGCAGACACCATCGATGTCATCGGCCTCGAGGGAGCGCTTGTCCGTGTTTCCGAGCTCCGCCCAGGGAGACATGGTGGCTCCGGGCACGGTCGAGTGATCCAGCCCGATCATGTGCCCGGCCTCGTGCGTGAGCGTGCTCGAGACGTCCGCCCGTCCGGGCTCGCCCGTGACCGACCAGGAGAAGTCGGCGCCGTTCATCTCGATGTCGGAGTCCACGATCTCCCCGGTCGTCCTGTCGTACCAGACGCTGGTCACCGCGAGGGCATATCTGTCGACCGGCTCGTGGGGCCAGTCCTCCTCGATCCACACGACGAGGTTGGACTGGTGATCGCCGCGCCCGAACGAGGCCGAGCGGCACGACGAGAGGCCGGCGTGCTCGAACCTGACGTAGGAGCAGTCGACATCCGTCCACGTCCGGAAAGCGTCGAGGGAGGCCTGCGCGAGAGCTCCGGGATCGGCAACGTCGTCGCTGCCCTGGTCCGAGAGCACCCAGTGAACGCATCCTTCGGTCCTGTGCAAGGGGAATCCATCGTCGGTAGTCGCCTGGGTCCAGCCGAGCGCCCGCCCCGGCAGGGCCATCAGCACGAATCCGACCGCGGCTGTCCCTAGGTGGCGCAATCCTACCTTGCGCCCTCGTCCCTCAGCCCCAGCTCCTTCATCTTCATCTGCATCGACTTGCGGCTGATGCTGAGCTGGCGGGCAGCCCTGGTCACGTTCCACTGCGTCTGCTCGAGAGCCCTGATGATGAGCTCGCGCTCGAGCCGCGAGATCTCGGCCCTGACCGTCTCCTTCAGGCCCTGGACGCCGGCAGAGGGCGGCTGCTCGACCGGCGCAGCCATCTGGGAGGGAGCGGCCCCCACGACATCCTCGGGAAGATCGTCCAGGCCCACGGTCCCCTCGGTGTCGAAGAGGACGGCGCGCTCGATCACGTTCTCGAGCTGCCTTATGTTGCCCGGCCAGGAGAACGTCTCCAGCACGTGCAGGGACTCGGCGGAGAAGCCGTTCACCTTCTTCTCCAGCTTGGCGTTGAAGCGCTCGAGGAAGTGGTCGCAGAGGGGCCGGATGTCGGAGCTGCGCTCCCTGAGCGGCGGCAGGAACAGGTGCACGATGTTGAGCCGGTAGTAGAGGTCCTCCCTGAACCTGCCGTCCTCCACGGCTCTCCGGATGTCCACGTTCGTGGCGGTCACCAACCGCGTCTCCACGTGCAGGGTCTTGAGCCCTCCAACGTGCTCGAACTCCCGGTCCTGGACGGCCCTCAGCAGCTTGACCTGCATGTCGCGGCCCATCTCCGCGATCTCGTCGAGGAACAGCGTGCCGCCCTGCGCCAGCTCGAAGCGCCCTGGCTTCGAGGTCACCGCCCCGGTGAAGGCGCCCTTCTCGTACCCGAACAGCTCGCTCTCCAGGAGCTCGCTGGGGATGGCCGCGCAGTTCACCTTGATGAAGGGCTTGCCGGCCCAGCGGCTCTTCCTGTGGATCTCCTTGGCGATCAGGTCCTTGCCGGTCCCGCTCTCCCCGGTGATCAGGACGGTGGAAGGTGTGTCGGCGACCTTTTCGATCACGTCGAAGACCTGGCGCATCTTCTCCGAGGACCCGATCAGCCCTATGTCCGGGGACAGGACCCCTGGCATCCCGGGCATCTCCGGGCGTGCCAGCGAGTCGTCGTCGATCTCGCGTGAGGCCAGGCGGGTGGTCTCGACCGCCTTGAAGATTATCCCTCTCAGCTCGCTCCACTCGAAGGGCTTTGTGATGTAGTCGAAGGCACCCCGCTTCATCGCCTCTACCGCCGTGTCGATGGTGCCGTGCGCGGTGATGACGATCACGGGCATTCCGGGCCGCCGTCGCACTGCCTCTGCAAGGAGCTCCATGCCGTTCTTGCCGGGCATCCTGAGGTCGGTGATGAGGATGTCCACGTGGTTCTCCTCGAGGATCTCGAGCGCCTCGTCGCCCCTGCGGGCCTCGAGGATGTGGTAACCCTCCCTCTTGAGGAGCGCGCCGAGCACCTTGAGCATGTTGGGCTCGTCGTCGACCACCAGGATCTGGGCTGGACCCATGGGTGGGTACTCTAGCACACGGCCGCTCAGGGCCGCCATGCCAGCTTGATCCCGTCCCCGGCCGCGGTTAACATGCCCTGTCTTTCGACGGGAGGAACCATGAGGAACAAGACCCGGAACGCCGTGCTGGTCGCCACCGTGCTCATCGTGTCCTGTGGGCCCAAGGGCGGGGAGCCCGAGCACCCGGGCGGCGGGGCCGCGGTGGAGGACGCAGCGACCCAGGCTGGCCCCGAGAAGAGCCAGGAGGAGATCATGACCGAGAGGATGAACGCCTTCCTGGACGCCTACGTCCCGGAGGCGAAGAAGCTCGAGGTGGCCGAGAACGACGCCTACTGGAAGGCCTACGTGACCG
>CAZGVR010000528.1:0-2612 GCA_964528945.1 uncultured Myxococcales bacterium | reverse complement strand
ACCAAACCGACAAGCGCCACTACGCGCACATCGACTGCCCGGGTCACGCCGACTACATCAAGAACATGATCACGGGCGCCGCCCAGATGGACGGCGCGATCCTGGTCGTGGCCGCGACGGACGGCGCCATGCCCCAGACGAGGGAGCACACACTCCTCGCGCGGCAGGTCGGCGTGCCGGCCCTCGTCGTGTACCTGAACAAGGTCGATGCCCTGGCCGAGGGCGAGCGCGCCGAGCTAATGGAGCTGATCGAGCTGGAGCTCAGGGACCTGCTCACCAAGTACGAGTTCCCTGGCGACAAGATCCCGATCATCCCGGGCTCCGCGCTCATGGCGCTCGAGGGCAAGCCCGGCGATCTGGGCGCGCCGTCGATCATGAAGCTCATGGAAGCGGTCGACTCCTACATCCCGGAGCCCGTACGGCAGATCGACAAGCCGTTCATGATGCCGGTCGAGGACGTGTTCTCCATCACCGGGCGCGGCACTGTCGCGACCGGGCGCGTGGAGCGCGGCATCGTCAGGATCACGGACGAGATCGAGATCGTCGGGTTCGGCGAGACGAAGAAGACGGTCGTCACTGGCGTGGAGATGTTCCGCAAGCTCCTCGACGAGGGCCGCGCCGGCGACAACATCGGCGTCCTGCTCCGGGGAACCAAGAAGGACGAGATCTGGAGGGGCCAGGTCCTCGCGAAGCCGAAGAGCATAACGCCGCACAAGATCTTCAACGCCCAGGTGTACGTCCTGTCCAAGGAGGAGGGTGGAAGGCACACGCCGTTCTTCCCGAACTACAGGCCGCAGTTCTACATCCGGACGACCGACGTCACCGGGACGATCTTCCTTCCGGAGAACGTGAAGATGGTCATGCCGGGTGACAACGTCGACGGGATGAGGATCGAGCTCATCGACGCGGTCGCCATGGAGCAGGGGATGAAGTTCGCAATCCGCGAGGGCGGAAGGACCGTCGGCGCCGGAGTCGTCACCGAGATTATCGAGTAGGCCCTGGGGCTTCCCCGGACCGTTCCTCCGACAGGTGAATCATGGCCAACCGGAACGTAATCCTGCTGCAGTGCACGGAGTGCAAGAACCGGAACTACAGCCGGGTCGCCAAGAAGAAGACCGGCGGCGCCGGGCCGAAGAAGCTCGAGACCAAGAAGTTCTGCCCGAGCTGCCGCTCACACACGAAGCACAAGGAGATAAAGGCCTGAGACTCCCCCTCGAGGGGGCGACAGGGCTGAGGCCAGTAGCTCAAGTGGTAGAGCAACGGATTCCAAATCCGTAGGCTGGGGGTTCGAGTCCCTCCTGGCCTGCAAGAAGTGCTGGACATCTGATAGGACGAAAAGACGGTGGACAAGAGCGCACCTCCCAAGACCGGCGGCACGACCAGCGTGGGTGACTACTCCAGGTACGTCCACCTGATGTACCTGGTCGGCGCCCTCCTCGTGACGTACCTGGCCTACAAGGCAGGCGACTCCATCTGGTTCCTGCTGGGCGATCCCAACAAGTTCGTCGTGATCGGGGTGTCGATAGTCGCATCCGCGGCCCTCACCCTGTTCCTCTGGCGTCACGATCGCGTGAACTCGCTCGCGTTCGAGGTCGTGACCGAGCTCTCGAGGGTGACGTGGCCCACGCGCAAGGAGCTGTCGGCCGCCATCATCGCCGTGATCGTCGCATCGGTAATAGTGTCGCTGCTCCTGGGCTTCTTCGATCTCGTCTGGTCCTGGGTCACCGACCTCATCTACTTCGGGAGGAAATAGCCCGCCATGTCGATGAACTGGTACGCGGTCACTACCTACTCGAACTACGAGTCGAAGGTGAAGACCGCAATCATCGAGCGCGCCAAGGCGGAGGGCCTCGAGGGCAGCTTCGGCAGGATCCTCATCCCGCAGGAAGAGGTCGCGGACGTCATCCGCGGGAAGCGGAAGATCTCCAAGCGCTCGTTCTACCCGGGGTACCTGTTCGTCGAGATGGAGCTGAACGAGGCCACGTGGGAGCTGGTCAGGAACACCCCCAAGGTGACCAACTTCGTCGGCGGGCGCAAGCCGACCCCGGTTCCCCTGAAGCAGATCGAGTCCATCCTCGCCCAGATGGAGGAGGGCGCCACGAAGCCGGCCCCCAGGATCATCTTCGACGAGGGCGACAACGTCCGCGTGATAGAGGGGCCATTCACCAACTTCACGGGGACCGTGAACGAGGTGAAGCCGGACAAGCAGAAGCTGAGGGTGCTGGTCTCGATCTTCGGAAGGGCCACGCCGGTCGAGCTCGACTACCATCAGGTCGAAAAGACCTGACGGATCCCGGTCTGCGCCGGTGGGACCTCCGGGGAACGGTCGATTTTCGTAATTCCAGCTTGACGTCGAGGCGGCATTCGTTTATAAACCCGCGTCCTCCCTTCCGCTGGAAGGTGCGATCATGGCAAAAAAGATACTGGCGAACGTGAAGCTACAGATCGAGGCCGGCAAGGCGAACCCATCGCCTCCGGTCGGCCCGGCCCTCGGCCAGCACGGCGTCAACATCATGGACTTCTGCAAGAAGTTCAACGCCAAGACGCAGAAGCAGGAGGGGATGATCATCCCGGTAGTTATCACCGTGTTCGGTGATCGTACGTTCGACTTC
>CAZGVR010000527.1:1877-2637 GCA_964528945.1 uncultured Myxococcales bacterium | reverse complement strand
TCCGTGGATCCCGAAATCCCCTGGCACCTGAGCCGGTTCCACCCGGATCACAGGCTCCGCAACCTGGGCCCGACCGCGCCTGCGACACTGGCCAGGGCGATGGAGATCGGGAAGCAGGCCGGGCTGCGCCACGTGTACATGGGCAACGTCTGGGGTGGTGGCGGCGAGGACACGAAGTGCGCGACGTGCGAAGCCGTGCTGATGAGGCGATTCGGGTTCGCGACGGAGTTCACGGGCCTGGATCGCGGGATTTGCCGCGCCTGCGGGAGCAGGCTTGCCGGGGTCTTTGCTTGACACGGGGGCGGCTTTGTGGATACCTTGCGCCGCCATGGCGAACACGAAGAAGCTGACGCAAGCCAACCGCAAGAAGACCAAGCGCGCCAAGCGGCTCGAGAACAAGGAGAAGTGGGCATCGCTCACCAAGACCGTCCGACGCGAGTTCCGCAAGGCCCACAAGTCGGACAAGGCCCATTTCCTGCCCTGGTACCGCCAGCGCAAGGCCGAGAAGGACAAGGCCGCCGAGACCCCCCCGGCCTGACCCGGGATCGACGCGAACCCGGGTCTAGTGCTGGGTTGCGGTCGGGTAGTAGACCGTCACGTTGCCGAACCCGACTTCGTACAGCATCGACATCAGATGGATCGCCTGGATCTGGCTCGATGCCACGAGCAGGATCACCTTGATCCCCGGATCCTCCAGCCTGGCAGCCATGGCCTCGCTCACCAACTGCTGCTCGGTCACCTCGCTCTCGCCAAGGAAGAT
>CAZGVR010000527.1:0-1867 GCA_964528945.1 uncultured Myxococcales bacterium | reverse complement strand
ATCGATCCGTCCTCCTTGACAGTCACGACCAGGGATCCAGGGATCATGTCCTCGGGCACGACGAACGCCGGGCCACCGGCATCGGATGCCGGGTCGGAAGGGTCGTGAAAGCGGTCCTTCGGGCCGCATGCGGGCAGCACCACGAGGAGTGTCGCGATCGAAGCGGTCGGGGCGAGAGGATTTGAACCTCCGACTCCTTGACCCCCAGTCAAGTGCGCTAACCAGGCTGCGCTACGCCCCGTGCTCGAGCGAGACTTTATAGTTGGTTCGTTTGGGCTTGTAAATAGCGGGAGGTCCCTGCCAGGACTCATGTGGAGCAGCGCTTCTTGTCCACGAGGGATGCCAGCTTCTCGGTCTTGTCCCTGAGCTTCTTGAGGCCTCCGCGCATCCCCTGCAGGAACCTCACCATGTCGCCCTCGTCGCGCCTTGCCTTCTCTGCCGATGCCTTTCCCAGCCCGGTGGTCCGCAGGAACTGCCTGGCTCCCTTTATCGTGAACCTCTGCTTGTAGAGGAGGTCCTTGATCGCGTTGAGGGCCTCGACGTCCTTCCGGCGGTAGAGGCGCTGGCCCGTCTTGGACTTGGCCGGCTTGAGGACGTCGAACTCGGTCTCCCAGTACCTGAGGACGTGAGGCTCCAGATCCAGGAGATCGCAGACCTCTCCGATCCTGAAGTAGATCTTGTCGGGAAGGTCGGATCGCGACATGCCTGGACGCTCAAGCCTTCTGGTTGAGCTCGTCCCTCAGGATCTGGCTGGACTTGAACTTGAGGACCTTTCTCTCCGGAAGGACTATCGGGTCCTTGGTCCGAGGGTTTATTCCCTTGCGCTGGTTCTTGTACTTGACGACGAAGTTGCCGAACCCCGTGATCTTGATGTTCTCGGCGTTCGACAAGGTGGTCTTGACGATCTCGATGAGCTGGTCCACGAGCTCGGCGGACTCCTTCTTGCTGATACCGCCCACCTTCTCGTAGACGTATTCGACGATATCGGCTTTCGTCATCAGGGCCTCCTCGGAACCGGGTTCAATGAAACACGATTTCCCGCCCGAGATCAAGGGGTCACAGCACCTCAGCGCAGGCGCCCCCCGAGCCTGGCTTCCAGGCTCGACACGACCCGCTGGACCAGGGCCTCGATCTCCTCCAGCGTGAGCGTCCTGTCCGCTGCCCTCAGCTGGATCCTGAAGGCCACGCTCTTCGACGCAGTGCCCACCTTCTCCCCCCTGTACACGTCGAAGACCCTGGCCTCCTCGAGCAGATCCCCGGCCTCCTCGGACGCGACCGCGAGGATCGAGCCGGTCTCCACGCGCTCCGGGAAGATCATGGCCACGTCCCTTTCGACCGGAGGCATGTCCGAGAAGGGTCGGAACCTCGGCCTCGCGAAGGGATCGTCCGTGATCCTGAAGGCGAAGATCCCGACCACCGGCGGTTCACCGCCCTTGGTCGCCTGGAGGTCCAGGGTCCTGCCGAGCGCCGGGTGCAGCTCGCCCACCCATCCTACATCTCGGCCGGACGCGAGAATCCTGCACGCGGATCCCGGGTGGAGCCAGGGAGGGGCGCTGCCCTCCTCGTGGCGCACGATCGCCGGCTCCGTGTTCCAGACCGCCCTCATGGCCCTGGAGGCCGCGCCCCACGCATCGTGGAAGTCGGCATCGCCCCTGCGCTCCGACACCCATGCCGGACGCTGTCCGTAAAGGAGGCCGGCGGCCTCCTTCCACTCGACCACCCCGTCCACGATCCCTCCGGAGCCCTTCCTGAAGACCGTGCCGGCCTCGAATATCCTGAGCCCGCTCCTGGACCGGCTCGCATGCATCACCAGCTGGTCGAGCAGCCCGGGCAGGAGCGAGGTCCTGCGCACGTCCCTGTCCGACGT
>CAZGVR010000526.1:0-2642 GCA_964528945.1 uncultured Myxococcales bacterium | reverse complement strand
GCTTGCGGAGAATGGTGACTATCGTGGCCGCATGATCTCCTGGATAGCGAACCTGAGCGTGCTCGACTGGACGTTCCTCACCTTCGCGGTGCTCGGCAGTCTGCTCTTCCTCGTGAGGCTCGTGCTCATGTTCGTGGGCCTGGGCGGTGGCGAAGGCGGCGACGTCGGCCACGCAGGCGCGGACGTCGGCCACGCGGGCGCGGACGTCGGCCACGCAGGCGGCGACGTCGGCCACGCAGGCGCGGACGTCGGCCACGCAGGCGCCGACGCTGGCCACGCCGCCGGGGCCGCCCCAGGCCACGACGCGGCCGCCTCGGGCCACCACGACGGCTCTGCCGACTCCTACGTCGGGTTCAAGCTGGTCTCCTTCCAGGGCATGACCGCCTTCTTCATGATGTTCGGCCTGGTCGGGCTCGCCATGAGCAAGGGGAGCGGCTTCGGCCCGTTCGTCTCCCTCGCTGCCGCGGTCCTCGGGGGACTGCTGTGCGTCTTCATCATCGGCCAACTCTTCAGGATGTTCGGCAAGCTCCAGTCGTCCGGCACGCTCGACTACAGGAACGCCGTGGGCAAGGTAGGCATGATCTACATGAACGTCCCGGCAGGCAAGGAGCCGGGCAAGGTCCGCGTGGAGGTCCAGGAGCGGCTCATGATCCTGGACGCGGTGAGCGAGGACGGCAGGGCCATCGCCACGGACACGCGGGTCACCGTGGTCCGTATCGTGAGCGGCAACGTGCTCGTCGTGAAGCCCGAGTGAGGTGACGGGCCGGGCCCGGTCCCGGCCGCGATCGTCGAAAAGGGGATTTCGGGTCGCCGTAGCCCGGCGGCCCCAGGAAAGGTGGAGACATGTTCGAGCTGCAGATCCTGAACCCGGCAACGGCCGTGACCATGTGGATCGTGGTGATCGCGGCCTTCGTGATCCTGCTCTTCGCGTTCCTCTTCTACCTGGCAGGCCGGTACAAGAGGTGCCCGTCCGACAAGATCCTCGTCATCTTCGGCAAGGTGGGCGAGGGCAAGAGCGCTCGCTGCGTGCACGGCGGAGGCACGCTCATCTGGCCGCTCATCCAGGACTTCAGGTTCCTCCAGCTCACGCCCATCACGATCCCGATCCCGCTCCAGAACGCGCTCTCGCTCCAGAACATCCGCATCAACGTGCCCTCCACGTTCACGGTCGGCACGTCCACCGAGCCCGCGATCATGCAGAACGCGGCCGAGCGGCTCCTCGAGCTGCGCGTCAGCGACATCGAGGCCATGGCGCGCGAGATCATCTTCGGCCAGCTCCGCCTCACGGTCGCGTCCCTCACCATCGAGCAGATCAACCAGGACCGCGAGTCGTTCCTGGCCGCCATCCGCAAGAACGTGGAGCCCGAGCTCAACAAGATCGGCCTCTACCTCATCAACGTGAACATCACGGACATCACGGACGAGTCCAACTACATAGGCTCCATCGGCAAGAAGGCCGCGTCCGAGGCCATCAACAAGGCCAGGGTCGACGTGGCCGAGCAGAACAAGCTGGGCGCGGTGGGCGAGTCCGAGGCGACGCGCGAGATGGAGATCCGCGTGGCCGAGAACGTGGCCGCCTCGCAGAAGGGCCAGAAGAAGGCCGAGGCCGACCGCCGCGTGTTCATGCAGCAGCAGGAGACGGCCGCCGCGATCGGCGAGGCCGACGCCTCCAGGGAGATGGAGATCCGGATCGCGGAGAACGTGGCGCTCTCGCAGAAGGGCCAGAAGAAGGCCGATGCCGAGCGCCGCGTGTTCGTGCAGCAGCAGGAGGCCGACGCGGTCAAGGGCGAGAACGAGGCCCAGGCCCGCATCGCGGACTCCAACGCCGAGCTCGCCACGCGCCAGGCGTCCGCCCTCAGGAAGGGCGAGGTCGCGAACCGCGAGGCCCAGGTCGAGATCCAGAAGGCCCAGTACAAGGCCGAGGTGGAGAGGCTCACGGCCGAGGACGTGGTCCGCAAGGAGATCGAGAAGAAGAAGATCGAGATCGACGCCGAGGCCGAGGCCGAGAAGACGCGGCGCGAGGCGCGCGGGCAGGCCGACGCCATCCTCATGAAGTACGAGGCGGAAGGGAAGGGCTTGAAGCAGGTGCTCGACGCCAAGGCCGCCGGCTACTCGAACCTGGTGCGCTCGGCCGGCAACGACCCGCGCGCCGCTGCCACGCTGCTCCTCGTCGAGAAGCTCGAGGACATCGTGAAGCTCCAGGTCGAGGCCGTCAGTCGCATCAAGATCGACAAGATCACGGTCTGGGACTCTGGCGCGGGCGCTGGCCCGGGCGACAAGGGCTCGTCCACCGCGAACTTCGTTTCCAGCCTGGTCCGGAGCCTCCCGCCCATCCACGAGGTCGCTGCCATGGCAGGCGTGGAGCTGCCCGGGTATCTGGGCAGCATGGCCCCTGACAAGCAGCCGCCTCCGAAGACGCCCGCGCCGTAGGACGACGCTCTCCCCTGCCTTGTTCGAGTTGCTTCACCGTTCTAGACTGCGGCGAATCACGGAGGAACCTCATGAGGAGTGCTGCTTCAACCCTCGCGATCCTGCTCGTGGCCTGCGGCGGCGGAGGCAATGGCAACGGCGACACCTCCATCGACGAGCCTGGGGACACGCTCGATGCGCAGGGCGATGCAGCGACGGACTCGGCCGCCGAC
>CAZGVR010000525.1:0-2653 GCA_964528945.1 uncultured Myxococcales bacterium | reverse complement strand
TGCCTTTGCGTGCTCGACGCTGCTCAAGTGACCCACTCGATTCCGCGAAGAGCCTACAGAAAGGAAGTCCTGGGATTCAAGGCCACGGTCGAGGAATCGGTCGTTCGTGGACATGCCCTGTTGAACGGGAAGTGGCTGACCGATCACTTCGCTCCCACGGTGACCGGGAAATCGCCGCGGACATGCATGGACGAGTGGATCCGAGCCGTACGCTTGCACGGAGGGAATCCAGACGTTCGATCCCTCTGGGGTCGTATCGTAGAGCGTCGAGATCGCCGTAGTTCAACACAGTGAGGACCGTGGGGGGCTCATTATCGGCCCCCTACAGAAGACAAGAGAGAGAATTAATGAAGGAACCGGCATGGCTGAGGACGCTACCGGCGGCGGTCACGGTGTGCGACGCCGAGGGGACGATCCTCGAGATGAACGAGGCATCGGCCAGGACGTTCGAGAAGGACGGCGGCGCGGCGCTCGTGGGCAGGAGCCTGCTCGACTGCCACCCGGAGAGGGCCAGGTCCAGGCTCGAGGCCATGCACGGGAAGGGCGAGGGCAGGATCTACACGATCGAGAAGCAGGGCAAGCGCAAGCTGATCGCGCAGCTGCCGTGGTGGGACAGGGGCCGGTTCGGCGGGCTCGTCGAGATATCCATCGAGCTGCCTGATGCCATGGAGCACTTCGTGCGCGGGTGACCCGGCGCCGCAATGCTGTTGCCGGGCGCTCGACCGGGGCGTAGTCTGTTCGCGTCCAGACCATGGGAGCGGGAGCCACAGCAATCGTGCTCGTGCTGTGCAGCGACGCGCTGCTGGGCGGCGACGTCGACTGCGCGTCGCTCGTGGGCGCGTTCGCCGAGGAGATGGCCGACCTGGATGTCGCGGTCGTGGACGGCGGGCAAGGCGTGCCCGGGCCGGCTGGCGGCGCCGGGGGCGGAGCGGGCGGCGGAGCGGGGGGCGATGCCGGGGGCGGCGCCGGGGACGGCGCGCCGCAGGGGATCGTGGATGCGGCCTCGGCGGCTGGAGCCTCGTGCGTGGTGTGGACCGCGGCCGTGCCGGGGGGCGCGCCCGGGTTTTCGCTGCGCGGGTACGCGCCGGGCAGCGTGCAGGCGCTCACCGAGGTCGCGCCGGGGACCGGCAAGGACGGCAAGCTCGATCTCGGGGACGCGATGTTCAGGCTGCGGTCCATCATCGCGGCCGCCCTGTACCTGGACCTGCCTGGCATCGGGCCTTCAGGCGGCGGAGGGCCCGGACCGCTCGATCCCGGGCCTGCGTTCGCGCCCGGCCCGTACTCGATCCCCGTGGCCGAGGTCGAAGCGGGATCCGGGATCGCGGCCACGACGCCGGCATTCCCGGACGCATGGACCGAGCCGTGGGAAGACGACGGGGAGCGGGCCGCCGAAGGTCCCGGGCATCACGCGGGAGGCCTCGTGGCCGAGGTGAGGACGTCGTGGGTGAGGGTCGCGGCCGGGTACGCGCTCGTCGGGTACCCCATCGAGAAGCTCTGGTACCACGGCGCAGGGCTGTCGCTGGGCGTGCTCGTGCTGCCGAGGCTGGAGCTGTTCGCGGACGCCGCGCTCACTGCGCCCAACTTCCTGAGGCTCGGATCGTTCGGGCTCACGAACTCGCAGTACATCGTGGGCCTGGGCCTCGGCTGGAAGCTGATCGAGAGGGGCCCGTTCTCCATGACGCCGCTCCTGGGCTTCCACCTCGGCATCTCGGACACGCTGGCCGAATCCGGATCCGGGACGAGCAGGTACAGGGAGCCCAACGCCTCGATCTGGGCCGGGATGGACATGGGGCTCGCGCCGGCGAAGTGGATCGCGTTCACGGTGGGCCTCCGGGTGGAGAACCTCTTCAACTACGAGAACTTCGAGCTCGACGGCGCGGCCGCGGCCGCGGCCGCGGACGCGCGGTTCGGCCTGTCCCAGCTTCGCCTCTGGATGGCCGCGGGCGCGGCCCTGAGCTTCTGAGATGTAACGAGTCCATCGTGATCAGGTGACGGCGTACTCAACGGTTCTGGGGTTCTCCATTCGTTTCGAGGCATCGAGGACCTCGATCCCGACGACATTCCCGCCGACGTCGTAGTCTATTACGACCCCCGGCTTGTCCTCGTCGCTCTCCTCGATGACGGCCTTGCTGAACACGATCCGAAGGATGTCCGTCTCCTGATCGTACGTGACTTTCATCCCTGCTTCCTCCAGTACTTTTCGAACTTGCTGGTCCTGTACACGGTGACGATCGCCGGCGGCGTGACTCGCTCGTCCACGATTACTCGCAGGAGAAACGTCCTGCCGTCCGGGAAGATCACCTTCGACTGGTACGCTTTCCGGCCTCCGAGTGCATCGACGACCTGTCCGGGCGAGGCGAACACCTCCTCCACCAGCGCCAGCGGGATAGATCTACGGGAAATCTCCTCCACTGCGTGGCCTGAAAGCCTTGCCTTCGCCATTCGTCCGAAGCCCTGTCGACCCATGCAAGTATATCGCGGCCTCGCTCGAGTGTCTTTACCGATCTGGCGGCAGGCATGGCTCGCAACGGTGATATGTTTGGATCATGGAGCCGGGATCCATGTCCCGAAACGAGGTGCCCGGGCGTCAGTGTGATCCGGGGAAGGGAGAGGGCCGCGCAGGAGCAGGGGACGGGACGCTGAAGGACAGGGA
>CAZGVR010000524.1:0-2656 GCA_964528945.1 uncultured Myxococcales bacterium | reverse complement strand
TCCGTGTTCTCGAGCAGCTTGAGCTTCTCGAGATCCGGGCCGGTCTTGAACCAGTCGCGTCCGACCGTTCCCAGCAGGATGCCGGCCACCGGGAGCACGATCACGGCGAAGATGACGTAGATGCCGACCTTGCTCCTCTGAGCCTCCTTCTTGTGCCGCTCGCTCCAGTCCAGATCCTCGAACGTGTCGAGCGCCTCGGGATCCTTCTCCTTGAAGAACTCGTTGGTCGTCTTGTCGAACACGCCCGAGTCGCCCGGCCCCCTGCGGTGCTCCTTCTCGTGATGATGGTCCTTCTCGTGCTGATGATCCTTCTCGTGATGGTGATCCTTGCCGGCCGGCTCTGCCTCCCTGTGCGCGGCTTTCTCGGCCATGCGCTTCTTGACCGCCTCCTCGACCTCCTTCACGGGCACGACCTGCACCTTGCCGCGCTCGGCCCCGCCGCGATCCGCCCTGGTCTCCTCCTCCTTGCGCGGCTCGGCCTGCGGCGCCACTGCCACCGGGATGCCCTGTACCGTGAGTCCCTTGCGATCCGCCTCGACCCCTGGCTTGACCTGCGCGGCCGCGGCCGGCGCGGCCTCACCACGCTCGATCTTGATGGGGGCGATCTGGGAGACGGCAGGCTCGCGCCGCTCCTGCGGCTTGACTCCCGAGTACATCTCGCCCGTCTTCGCTTCCGCCTTGGGCTGCTCGGCCAAGGCCTCGCCCTTGAGCTTCTTCAGCTTCTCGTCGAGCGCCTGGAGCGGCTGCACCATGGCCTGGAGCTTGGTGGTCTTCTTGGTATCCTCGACCTCGCGCGCAGGCGTCTCGGGCTTGTCCTCTTGCTTCTCGTCCTTCTTCTTGAGCTGGAGCCTGTCTGGCTCGAACGATGGCCTGTCCGGAGTCTTGGGCTCTGTGGCCCTGGGCGGCTCCAAAGGCTTCGGCGGTTCTGAAGGCTTCGGCGGTTCTGAAGGCTTGGGCGGCTCTGCAGGCTTGGGCGGCTCTGCAGGCTTGGGCGGCTCTGCAGGCTTGGGCGGCTCCACGGCTTTCGGCGGTTCCACGGCCACGGGCGGCTCGGCCACAGCGGCTGCCGGCCCTGCAGATGCGGCGACCGCCACCGGAGCGGCCTTCTTCATCTGCTCCATCTCCTCGAGCATCACGCGCTCGGGAGCCCTGAGCCGCGGCCCCTCGAGGTCCTTCTTCCTGCCGATGAGGACCCTCTCCTCGGTGGCGGGCGGCGGCGGCGGCCTGCTCGTGCTCTTCTTCTCGGTCTCGACCAGGATCCCGAAGAAGATCAGCTTGGAGACTATCCTGAGCGTGTCCACGTCCGGGAACTCGGACTTGTCCAGGACCTCCTCCAGGCTGACGTTGCCGTCGATCAGCCTGAGCAGGCCGTTGACCTCGTCCGGGATCTCGTCCAGCCGCTCGGCGAGCTCCACGACGTCCACGTCGAAGACGGTCGTCATGGGCGGAAGCTGCTCGAGGATCCTGTTCCACTCGTCCAGCCTCCTCATGCCCTCGAGGAGCAGCTCCTGGGTTCCCAGGGTGACGCGCCTGTCCCTGCGGATCGGCCTGAAGTCGATGTCGAAGAACCCGTCCTTCCACCTGAGGACCCTGAAGATGGCGTCCTCGCCCGTGACCGTGCCCAGCTCGGCGTCGATCACGGCGCCGTCCTGGAAGTAGAGCGCAGCGGCATCCCCGTCGTGGGCCAGGTGGACGACCCCGGTCTTCTTGGACATGTCGATGGTCTGAAGGATGTCCACGAGGCCTATCTCGCTCAGCGGACCCGTGAACCTGGTCTTGCTCTCGCGCATCTCGATGTCGAGCCGCTCCTTGCGCTGCAGGAGCAGGCGGATGCGCGCCACGAGCTCCACGAGGAAGATCGGCTTCGTGAGATAGTCCTCGACTCCCAGCTTGAGGCCCCTCACCTTGCTCTGGAGATCCCTGTCGTTGGAGAGGAACAGGAAGGGGACGTCCTTCAGCTTCTCGTGAGCCTTCACCTTCTCGCAGAAGGTAAACCCGTCCATGTCGCCGAGATCCGTCTCGGCTATGATCATGTCCGGCGGAAAGATCTCTATCTTCTTGGTCGCATCGAGCCCGCTGGTGGCGGTCGTGACCGAGAACCCGACGTTCCTCAGGCTGATCTCGAGCAACTGGAGGTCGTGGGGGCTGGTGTCAGCTATGAGTAGGTTCGGCTTTTGGCTCAAGACACCTGACCTCCCTCCGCGGGCCCGGACAGAGGCGCCAAGGAAGGCGACCCGCCATCCCCGACCGCAGAAACCGGCACGATTTCGTCAGGTTCGGTTTATAGATGAGGGTGAGGAGGTTTTCAATCCCCAGGGCGTTGCGTCAGCAACTTGACGACACTGGGCGCACTTCCCTCGACTGGCGCTCAGATGATGATGGATCCCATGCCCTCGGTGGGCACGATGATGATGACCATGCGCTGGTCGAGCATGGCGACCCCGTTCCCGAGCACCACGATCCACGCCTTGAAAACGAGCGCGGAGTCCGTGGGCTCCACGGTGTTGTTGTAGAAGTCGATGTCGAACGTGACCGTGGTCCCTGGCACCACGTCGTAGAAGTAGTCGGTGTCCATTGACGAGAACCCGATGGGCGCGGCCGGGAAGCCGGACACGGGCGTGATGTCCTTCATGAACACGGTCGCGTCGTAGTCGGC
>CAZGVR010000523.1:1594-2664 GCA_964528945.1 uncultured Myxococcales bacterium | reverse complement strand
TGGAGTGGAGCTACGCGCCCGGGGAGTTCCGCCTCGACGCCATGCTCGAGGCCGGATTCTACTACCTCAGGTGGGCCCTGCTCGACGCCGACGGCAACGTGGTCTCGGCAACGGAGAGGCGCAGCCTCCAGCTTCCCGCGGGCGTCACCACCATCGACGACATCGATTTCGCCGTGGACTGATCACTCCTCCTCGTCGTCGTCTCCCTGCCCGGCGATCGCCTTTTCCCAGCCCGAATCCTCATCGTCCTCGGCCGGCGTTGCGGCCGCGGCCTTCCGTCCCTTGCCGCGGCCCCTGGCCGCCCCTGGCTCCGACACTGCCGCCTCAGCGCCGTCGGACTCGCCGTCCGAATCGCCGTCCGACTCGCTGCCGGTCTCGCCGTCGCAGGTCGGCGTCGCGACCACGGCCCCTTCCTCGCGCCCCATCTCCTCCGCGTGCAGCCCCTCGACCGATGCGACCGTCTCGTTCTCCCCGACCTTTATCAGCCTGACGCCCTGCGTGGCGCGTCCCATCACCGACACGCCGCTCACCGGGATCCTGATGATGATCCCGCCCGACGTGACCAGCATGAGCTCGTCCTCGTCCGACACGAACAGGGAACCCACGACCTTCCCGTTCCTGTCCGACGTCTTGATCGCGATGATGCCCTTGCCGCCCCTCCTCTGCCCCCTGAACTCGGACAGGTCGGTCCGCTTTCCGTACCCGTTCACGCACACCGTGAGCAGCGTCGACGCGGTCGCGTCTCCCTCCCCGCCGGCCACGGCCGTCATGGACACGACCTCGTCCCCGTCCCTGAGATCCACGCCCGTGACCCCGCGCGTGCCGCGGCCCATGGGCCTCACCTGCGCCTCGGGGAACCTGATGCAGTACCCGCCCAGCGTGCACAGGAGCAGCGCAATGGCCAGCCAGGGTGCGACGCTTGAAGCGTCACGCGAGGGCGGCAGCCACAGCGCCGCGAAGGCCAGCGCCAACAGGGCGCTGCCCGCAGCCGCAGCACCCCAGGCCACCTTCTCGCCAAGTCCGAACAGCTTGTCGCTGATGCGCCCCAGCGCCGGGTCGATGAAGGCATC
>CAZGVR010000523.1:0-1584 GCA_964528945.1 uncultured Myxococcales bacterium | reverse complement strand
CGGTCACGATGAAGCGTCCCTCGGCGAACCGCGCGACCGGCAGGATCGCGGTGACCCGCTCGCCCGGCTCCGTGCCCACGAAGTTCACGATGGCCTTGCCGCGCGAGGTCCGCCCCGCTAGCGGGATCTCGAACACGCGCTTGGAGTAGACCTTGCCACGGTCGCTGAAGAAGAGCAGGGACGCGTGCGTGGAGGCCACGTAGAGCTGCTGGACGAAGTCGTCCTCGCGCGTTTCCATGGCGGTCACGCCCTTGCCGCCCCTGCCCTGCGAGCGGTACTGAGCGAGCGGCGTCCTCTTCAGGTAGCCGCAGTGCGTGACCGTGACCACCATGTCCTCCACGGCGATCAGGTCCTCCTCTATGAACTCGCCCTCCTCGCCCGAGATGAGCGTCCTGCGCTCGTCCGCGAACGCATCCTTGATTGCCAGGAGCTCGTCCACGATCACCTTCATCAGCCTCGAGCGGTCCGAGAGGATGGACATGAGCTCGGCCACGGTGCGCTCCAGGCCCGCCATCTCCTCGAGGATCTTGTCCCGCTCCAGTCCCGTGAGCCGCGAGAGCCTCATGTCGAGCATCGCCTTCTACTCGATCTCGGAGAGCCCGAAGCGCTTCACGAGCCGCTCGACGGCCTCGGCCGGGGACTTGGCCTTCCTGATGATCGCGACGACCTCGTCGATGTGGTCGATCGCGATCTTCAGGCCCTCGAGGACGTGGAGCCGCTCCTCGGCCTTCCTGAGCTCGAACCGCGACCGCCGCGTGACCGTCTCGGCCCTGAACGAGATGAACTGCTCGAGGATCTCCTTGAGGCCGAGCACCCTGGGCCGGCCGCCCGCGATCGCCAGATTTATGATGCCGAAGCTCGAGTGGAGCGGCGTCATCTTGTAGAGCTGGTTGAGGACGACCTGGGCGACCGCGTCCTTCTTGAGATCCACGACGACCCTCACGCCCTCGCGGCTCGACTCGTCGCGGATGTCCGAGATCTCCGTGATCCTCTTCTCCCTGACCAGCTCCGCGATCTTCTCCAGGATCTTCGCCTTGTTGGTCTGGTAGGGGACCTCGGTGACCACGATCCTGTTCCTGTGCCGCTTCTCGTCCTCCTCGATCACGGCCTTGGCCCGGACGGCGAGGACGCCGCGCCCGGTCTGGTAGGCCTGGCGGATGGCCGAGCGGCCCAGGATGATCCCGCCCGTGGGGAAGTCCGGGCCCGGGACGATCGCCATGAGCTCGTCCAGGCCGAGGTCAGGGTCCCGGATCAGCGCGATCACCGCGTCGACGATCTCCCCGAGGTTGTGCGGCGGGATGTTGGTTGCCATGCCGACCGCGATGCCGCCCGAGCCGTTCACGAGGAGGTTCGGGAACCTCGTGGGAAGGACCAGCGGCTCGACGAGCGACTCGTCGTAGTTCGGGCCCCAGTCCACCGTCTCCTTCTCGAGATCCTCCAGCATTGCCTCGGCGAGGCGCCGCAGGCGGACCTCGGTGTACCGCATGGCGGCCGGCGGATCCCCGTCGAGCGAGCCGAAGTTCCCCTGCCCGTCGACCAGGAGGGCCATCATGGAGAAGTCCTGGGCCATCCTGACGAGCGCAT
>CAZGVR010000522.1:0-2677 GCA_964528945.1 uncultured Myxococcales bacterium | reverse complement strand
GCCGCTCGGTCTGAGCGCCGTGGGCCTGACCGGGTTGGCGCCCGCGGTCTCGGTCGTCGGAGATCGGATAACCGCCGCGTGGGGCGAGGCCGACCTCACCTTCGGGCCCCAGGACGAGGTCCCTTCGACCGGTCGGATCGTGACGGCGGTCCTGGACATGGGCGGAAAGTGGATCCGCGGGGCGCGTCCGCTCGCGAGCACCACGCGGCCGGACGTCACGCCGTCCATCGTCGACAGGGGGCCGATGCTGGCCGTGCTATACAAGGATCGGCCTCCGGACGAGCAGAGGACCGGCATCTACTTCGCCTACGCCAAGGAGGACGGGACTCTGGGCAGCGAGCCCAGGCGCATCGGCCGGGCCGACGGGCCGGACACGCCCGTCCTGGTCCCCTTGCGCGACGGGGACATTGGCACTGCCGTGATCAGGGGGCTGGCGGACGACGAGTTCATAGGTTTCAACGTGCTCGGGCCGAACGGGACGAAGAAGGGGCGCGAGCTGCAGATCTACGCTCACGGCGTGCGGTTCCGCCACGTGGCGTTCCTCGAGGGGTCCAAGGGCGTGACCCTCCTCTTCTTCGACCAGGGGAGGCAGCGGACCCGTTTGTGCCTCGCGCTCGTGGAGCCGACCGGCGGCTGAGACCCTGGAACATTCCAGGGCCCGGGCATGTTATGCACTCGAATCCGGCCTTGCGCCGGGTCACGAAGGGAGGATCGCGGTGGAGAGCGTGCGCGATGCGATACTGGCCAGGAGGATCCTGAACGTCGCCGTGATCGCTGCCGCCGTGGCGTGCGGCACCACGAACCCCAGGAAGTTCGGCGAGATCGAAGGCAAGCCGGCGCTGGTGCTTCGATCGCCGGATGCGGGCGGCGAACAGTCCGAGCTCGTCGTGCTCTTCGCCACGCCGCAGGGGGACGTTGCCGGGCAGCCCGAGGTGTCGGTCAGCTTCAGCCATCCGATGAAGGCGCTGGACAAGGCGGACACCGAGCCCTGGCTCGAGGGACTGGTGCCGTTCAAGCTCGAGCCTGCCATCCCCGGCGAGTACAGGTGGCTGGGATCCAGGACCGTGAAGTTCGCGCCGACCGGATCGATCCCCCAGGCGACCAGGTTCACGGCCACGGTGCCGGCCGGGACCCGTAGCCTCACGGGCGGCGTGATCGCCGAGGACTACTCCTGGACATTCACGACCCCTCCGCCGGATGTGGTGAGCACCGACCCATCGAGCGGCGAGCGCTGGGCCAGGCCCGGGGACCCGATCGACCTCTACTTCAACCAGGCGGTCGATCCAGGGACGCTCGAGGTCCGCACAAAGCTCTCGGCAGGTGGCTCCGCGGTGCCGTTCGAGGCCGTCCGCCGCGACAAGGACGATAAGAAGTCGGTCCGGATCGTTCCCGGAAAGAAGCTGCCCGTGGATTCCGAGATCGTCCTGGACATCGAGGCGGGGCTCACGGGCATGGAAGGGCCGCTCCCGCTGACCCGGCCGTACCGCCTGGCATTCCGGACCTACGGCCCGCTCCAGGTGATCGGGATCAGGTGCTACTCGGACGATCCCTCCACTCCCGTGCAGGAGTGCGATCCCCAGGGGGGAATCGATCTGGAGCTGACCAACGCGGTGAAGTCCAAGGACCTGGACGAGTTCATAAAGATCTCGCCAGCAGCCGAGAACATAGGCTGGAACGAGTACTGCGAGAGCTGCTCCAGCTTCTACATCTACCCGAGCGGCGGCTGGAAGCCGGGCGCCTCGTACAAGCTGGCAGTGTCGTCGAAGCTCGTGGACGTGTTCGGCCAGAAGATCGAGGGAAAGAAGGCCTTCGACTTCGAGACCACCGACTACTACCCGTACTGGACCATGAAGTTCGACGGCGGCCTGATGGAGGCCGGCGGGTCCAGGCTCCTGCCGGTATCCGTGCTCAACGTCGACAGGCTCGACGCCGTGATGCTCGGCATCAAGGACGAGTCGCAGGTCGTGCCTCTCGTGGAGAGGCTGTCGGCCGAGGGCTCGGCCTGGTTGACGGCCGCGAAGGGCGCCGCCGCCTTCCCGCTCTCGTACCCCAAGGTCAGGAACAAGCGGGCCTCGGCCATGGTGGACGTGTCGAAGGTCCTCGGCACGGGATCTGGCGTCGCTCTCGTGAGGGTGAGCGATCCCGGCGGGGACGAGTGGTCGTCGGACTCCAGGGTCGTCAGGGTGTCCAGCCTCGGCATCACGGCCAAGCTCTCGGGCGACCGCATGCTCGTGTGGGTGACGGATCTCGCGAGCGGCAAGTCCGTGTCCGGCGCGCACGTGACGCTGAGGTCCAGGGAGAACGGGGTCATGTGGGACGGCGAGACCGATTCGACGGGCGTCGTCTCCGTGGAAGGCTCCAAGCTGTGGAAGGACTGGACCGATCTCACCTGACAGGAGCGGTGCCCGTACGTGTTCGCCTCCAAGGGAGGCGACTTCAACTACGTCTCCACGTGCGGGCACGACGCGATCTCCCCGTGGGAGTTCGACGTCGACTACTCGGAGTTCGCCGGGGTGCGGCGGCTGGTGGGCCTCGTGTTCACGGAGCGGGGCGTCTACCGTCCGGGAGAGACCGTGAGCCTGAAGGGCATGATCAGGTGGCTGGAGAAGGGACGGCTCTCGGTCCCGGCGAAGGGCGCGTTCACGAACATGGCGGGCACAGGCTTCGTGACCAACAG
>CAZGVR010000521.1:0-2678 GCA_964528945.1 uncultured Myxococcales bacterium | reverse complement strand
CGGCATGGCTCGTGCTGGCACCCGTGCACGATGGAGGCGACGATGCATCCAGGTCGATGGCAGCCCTGATCGAGGCGCGTCACGGCCTGCTCGTGGACGAAGCCTCGGTCCACTGGATCGATCCGCCGGGCAGCGGGATCTTCAACGACCTGTACGTATCGCGCGCGAGCCTCCTGGCAAGGTCGGATCAGTCGGCACTCAGGGACCTCTACCTCGTGCGGGCGAGGCTCGCGCCGTCCGGGCGTGCCCTTGCGGCTACGGTCTTCAACCTGACCGGCACGTGGAACGCGTCGGAGCAGACCCTGGTCGCCCGCGGACCGGTCCTCGCGCTCGGGAGCATGGTCGGTGACAGGTACGCCGACATCGAGGTGTTCGACTTCGGCGGCGAGGACCCGGCGCTCACCGCGGGCTGGCCCGCGATCGAGCGCTTCAAGACCAGCATCACGAACCTGCAGGCGACGGGTCAGGGTGCCGGGGTGTCACGCGTCCTCTACGAGCTCACGGAGCGGTCCTCCACGCTCTCGCTCGGCCTCGACGGGAACGCGGTGACCGCGAGGGTGGATGGTGGGACCATCCGGTTGGTCCCTGGTCGCGTGGAGCCGCTCGAGGGCGCGGCCCTTGTCTCCCCGGTCACGCCAGTGCGGGCCATGAGCGGACACGTGGCCTGGATGGTGGACACGGTCCGGGCCTTCCCCATGATCGGGAAGGACAAGATCGGGTGGCTCGAGTCGCGGTTCTACAACCTCAAGGACCTCTTGATGCGATCCTTCTACTCGATCGCGGGCGACCGGTACGCCGCCCGCGAGGTCGAGGAGGAGATGGGAGTCCTGCCCGGCAAGGCCTACATCTTCGAGCCTCCCGCGGGCCTGGGAGAGATGGAGATGGGCTGGCCTCCTTCCCAGGTCCCATTCGATCCCAGGATGGAGCCAATAGAGAACGAGGGTAAATGGGCGCCATTCACGGACGACCGCTTCACGCGCCGGGATCCGGGCCATCCCTATCCGTTCGCCACCTCGTTCGTGCGGCCGGACCCGGAGCGGACGTACGCATCGATCTCGATAGTGGCCTGGGATCCCCGCATGGTCGAGATCCACATGCAGGCCGGCGTGGTCGAGCCGATCTCCGACACTGGAAAGGCCGGCACCGGACTCATCCCGAGGGACGACGAGACCATGAGCAGGCTGGTCGCCGCGTTCAACGGCGGCTTCCAGGCGCTCCACGGCGAATTCGGCATGATGCAGGACGGCAAGGTATACCTGCCGCCCAAGCCGTGGGCGGCGACGGTGGCGCGCCTTCGAGGCGGGCGCATCGGGTTCGGAACGTGGCCCGGACCGGACGTAGGCGACGTCCCGCCCGAGGTGATGTCCTTCAGGCAGAACCTCACGCCGCTCGTCCAGGACGGTGTCATCAACCCCTACAAGAGGCACTGGTGGGGATCGAGCCCGGACCTCAACCCGGACTCGCCCACGATCAACAGGTCTGCGATATGCTGGACCGGCGAAGGCCAAATCCTGTACGGCCTGGCCCAGTCGGTGAACGAGGTCACGTTCGCCGAGGGCATGGTCAGGGCGGGATGCACGTACCTGATACAGCTGGACGTGAACTCGGGGCACAGCGGTTTCGAGTACTACAGGGTGGACCCGGCGGCATCGGCGCCTGCGCTGGGCGGGACGCTCGACTCCAAGTCAGAGGCCGAAGGGCCGGTCCGCGAGAGGGCGGATCTCATGTTCAGGGCCAGGAAGATGTACAGGACCATGTCGCTGATGCGCTTCCCTCGCTTCATCGACCGCGACCCACGCGACTACTTCTACCTGACGCTGGCAAGACACCTGCCTGGCCCAGCAGTGGTGCCTCCGCATGGCGGCGATCCAGTGGAATGGAAGGTGACCGGGCTGCCGGGCGGCTCGACGTACCCCCCGCGCTTCGCGGTCGTGACCTTCAGGGGCGAGTCGGGCAAGGAAGATCCTGTTCACGTCGTGCAGGCAGATCCAAGATGGATCTCCTTCTCGGCCGGCGGATCCGCGTCGGTCGGGGGAGCCGGGGAGACCTCGAGTCCGGGCGCCATCATCGGCTTCCCGCCCGGAACGCCGCACTGGGACGGCACGACCGCCGTCGATCTGTCCGGCGGCGACATCGTGGTCGCGCTGCGGTACGACGCGCTGGGAGACGAGTGGTCGGTCCTGTCCGGCAGGTGGCAGGAGGACGTGCCGGAAGGGCAGACGGTCTTGGCGTTCGAGGTCCTGGACGAGCAGACCGCGCTCGCCACCGGCTCTCTCTGCGGTGCCGTGGGACTCGGTCCCGACAGGTTCATGATGTGGGCTGAGACGCCCGGGGGGCGGCCCGACAGGCTCTTCGCGGCCCTCCACGCGGCAGGGGCCGAGGCCGTCTTCGGGCTGCCTCGCACGGGCGAGGGCGCGTGCGGATGGGCGTTCGCGCGAGAAGCCGGCGGTGGAGACGCCGGGAGGTGGATCCCCCTCGTGGACGAGAGGCTCGCCACGGCCGGGTCGTCCGCGTGGAGCATCCTCTTTTCGCTTCCCGACCGATCGGCGGTGATGAGGCTCTTCCCGGACACGACAATCGTCCCACCCGTGGAGTGGAACCCCGGGCAGACCAAGCGCATACGCTATTTCCGGCCGGAGGATCTGGCCGGCTCGCAGGCTACGGCGAACGCGGGGCAG
>CAZGVR010000520.1:0-2688 GCA_964528945.1 uncultured Myxococcales bacterium | reverse complement strand
CGGTGGCGTTGAGCGGTACGTCCGCCCGTCCGCGGAAGACCGACTCCCTGTTCCAGTCCGTCTGGCCGTGCCTGACGAGGTACAATCGAGTTGACATGCCGGCACGAGTATCCCATGGCCCGGCGCGTGTCAACCGGCCGGAAGTGCTGTAAGCTCGCATACCGACGCATGGCGATACTCCCACCAACCATCCTCGCTCCGATGCTCGGGCACGCGAAGAAGAAGGTGCAGCTCTACGCGTGGTCGCGGCTCAAGGAGATCGAGGCGCGCGAGCACGTCCTCCGCTACCTGTTCTGGGAAGCGACCCTCCTGTGCAACGCCAGGTGCCGACACTGCGGGAGCGACTGCGAGCGATCCACGGACACTTCCGGGGAGCTGTCCACGGAGGAGATCAAGGCGGTGCTGGCACGGATCGCGGAAGTCCGCGACCCGCGAAGGATCATGCTGGCCGTGACCGGTGGCGAGCCCACGCTCCGCGGGGATCTCTACGAGGTCATGGGATTCGCGCACGGCTTCGGCTTTCCGTGGGGGATGGTAACGAACGGCATGGCGGTGGACAGATCGCACGTGGACAGGGCAGGGGAGGCCGGGCTCAGGACCCTCACGGTGAGCCTCGACGGCCCGGAGCAGGTCCACGACTGGATGCGCGGCCGCAAGGGCTCCTGGCGCAGGGCGCGCACCGCGATCGAGCTTTTCCGGGAGGCGGGGTACCTCAGGATCCTGCAGGCCACGACAGTCGTTGCCCCGCGCACCATCCCGCACCTGCGAGAGACCCTGGACCTGGTCCGCGAGCTCGAGGTCGATCACTGGAGGCTGCTCGGCATCTTCCCCGGCGGGCGCGCCGGGAAGGAGTTCGGGAGGGATCTCCTGATGAGCGGGGAGGATTTCGTGCGGCTGTTCGAGTTCATAGCCGCGGTCAGGAGGACCCGGCGGCGACCGCTGACCTACTATGGCGAGGAGGGATACTTCGGTCCGAGGTGGGAGGGGGAGATCAGGCGGTTCTTCCACTACTGCAACGCCGGGACCACGACGGGAGGGATCCTGGCCAGCGGCGACATCATGGCCTGCCCATCCATCCCCAGGGTCTTCGTCCAGGGCAACGTGCGCACGGACGACTTCATGGACGTATGGGAGAAGCGATTCGAGCCTTTCCGCGACAGGCGATGGATGCGTCGCGGCAGGTGCGAGGGGTGCGGCGAGTTCCGCTACTGCCAGGGTGGCGGCCTGCACCTCTGGAACCCCTCGACGCAGGAGACCAAGGTATGCCACCGCGAGATGCTCAGGGCATACGAGGAGGGTCGTATCCTGGATATGCCGAGCCCTGCGCGGCCGGCTCGCCGGGAGGAAGGGGCTCGAGGATCTCCGCCGGAATGCCCGAGGGACCCGGACTGACCCGGGGGGGTGCGGCCTCGAGTCGAATCAGGATCTCCAGGTTCGACCTCGCGACCTCGTGGTCCGGCCTGCCGGACAGGACTTCCACCAGCAGCTTCCTCGCTTCCCCCAGGCTTCCCTTCTGCATGAGGACGCCAGCGAGGTTGACCTTCGCATCGTCGTAGCCCGGGAAGAGGGCGAGCGCCTTCCTGTACTCCTCCTCGGCCCCCGCGATGTCGCCTCTCGTGTACAGGACGTTCCCGTAGTTGTTGAGCACCCTGACGGACCTGGTGCTGACCTTGGACGTGGCCTCGAACAGCGTTAGATCGTCGCGCCAGTCCCGATTCCTGAGGGGAGTCCTCACGCCGTTGAACAGCATCAGCAGGGCCATGGCGGACCACGCGACAGTGCGGACCGCCTGACTCCGGTGGCGGCCGCACTCCCACAGCAGCGCGCCGCCAGCCGCACAGAACCCGATCGAAGGCAGGTAGAGGGTTCTCTCTCCCAGGATTGTCTGTATGGGGAAGAATGCGCTGGACAGCGGGACATAGGATGCGATGAGCACGACGACCCCCCACAGCACGGACGGAAGCCGGACCAGGGGACGCACGCACGCCCACGCCAGGAACGCGATGCCGGCGAGCCCGAACCAGAAGCTACCGCTCGCCCAGAACCGGTCCACTGCCAGCTGCGCGTAGCCGTAGTCGGCCGACAGGGAGGCCGGAAGGACCAGCAGGAGGAGCGACTTGCCGAAGGGCAGGAGGGCCGCTAGGGGCCTGAGCGCGGGGCTGACCGTGACCATGGGGTTGTCCACGAAGTGGACCGCTCCGGCCGGGAAGGCCCTCCCCAGCAGGATCTGCCTGCATGCCAGGAACGCCGCGACCGGCACGAGGTAGGCCAGGTACGCCTTCCACCGCGAGGCGGCCACCCTGCGGATGGCCGCCCTCCATCCGCCATCCATGCCGGACACGAGGTCGGCGGCCGCGACCATAGCCAGGAAGCCGATCGCGCTCTCCTTGCCGAGAAGGCCCAGGAAGAAAAGGGCCGCGGCCGCGGCGACCCACGCCCAGCGCGCACGGGCAGGCGGGCCGCCGGGAATCGGCCCCCTCGCCGGGAACGCCCTCGAGTGGCAAAGCAGGCCGGCCAGGGCGGCCGAGGCCGCCAGGAGCTCGGCACGCCCCACGACCTGCGCGACCGCGTACTCCGCAAACAAGAGCGCGGCCACAGCGATAATGACGGCGGTAGTCCGCCTGCGCGTGCGCGCGCACATCATCACACGATCTCCTTCAGGCGCCCGCCGCTTATCATGTTTTCCGC
>CAZGVR010000519.1:0-2700 GCA_964528945.1 uncultured Myxococcales bacterium | reverse complement strand
CGAGCTGGCGCAGGAGGGCGACGTGAAAGCAATCGACGCCCTGTCCACGCTGCTCAACCAGGGCAAGGACTCTACGGGCAAGGCCATCGGCACGAAGAACCAGGACGTCATGAAGGCAGTTTTCATCTCACTGGACCACCTCGAGCCCGACGGGTGCACGGGCAAGACCTGCGAGCGCCTGCGCCTGATCATCCCCTACCTCAGGAAGAAGCCGCAGATGGCAGTCATGGCCAACTCCGCCGAGGTCCTCCTCGCCAAGCTCGTCCAGAAGAAGGGCGGCAAGGTCGCGGAGATGGACTTCTCCAAGGCCGGCGCCGTTGCAGGCGAGTAGGCGAGGCCCCTTTTCGTTGCGCTCCTTCTCCCCATGATCCACATCGAGGTAATCCAGGGCACGCAGGCGGGCCGGTCCTGGGACTTCACGTCCGGGTCGGTCACGGTCGGCAGGGATCGGACGAACGACCTGTCGATCGAGGACATACACGTCTCCTCCGTGCACTGCAGGATCGAGGGTGACCCCTCGGGCTGGATCGTCGAGGATCTCGGGTCCACGAACGGTACCGCGATCCTGAGGGGCGAGGAGCGGATCGTGCTCGGCCGCGGCCCTGGCGCAAAGGCGCCTCTGACGGCCGGCGACGTGATCCTGGTCGGCTCGGCCGGCAGCCCGGTCGCGCTCCTGGTCGCGTTCGCCCCGCGTGTGGAGGCGGGCGAGCCGGGCGCGCAGGACGCGGACGACTCCAGGATCGTGGCGGTGGCCAGGATCGCCGAGCTCCTGGCAGTTCACCAGCAGGTTCAGAGGGATCCGGACCTCCTGGCCCGCCTGTACGCCGTGCTCAGCGGCATACGCTGGGAGCTCAGCCTGCAGCAGGTCATGAGCGCGACGCGCGCGGCCGTGCTCGACCTCCTGCCCAGGGCCACGCACCTGTGCCTGGCGCTCCGAGATCCCGCGTCAGGCGCCCTCGTTCCCATGCTGGCAGCGTCCCGGGGCGGGGACGTGACGCCGGAGGCCTTCTCCCTGTCCCACGCGATCGTGGCGAGGGTCGAGGCAGAGCGAGCCGCGGTCATGGTCGCCAACGCCCCGGTCGAGGTCGGCGAGACCGCCTCGATCATGGGCGCGGGGATCCTGTCCACGATCGCCGCCCCGCTGTGGCGTGGCGACGAGTTCCTGGGGGTCCTGCAGGTGGACAACCGCGACTCGCCCGGGATCTTCGGGAGGGTCGACCTCGACCTGGTCCTGGTCGTAGCCTCCCAGGCATCGCTCGCCCTGCTCAACGCGGAACTGTACGAGAAGCTGCTCCTGGCCGAGTCCAAGCTCGAAGGCGAGAACAGCTACTTGAAGACGCTCGCGCGAGAGCGCAAGGGCGTCGTCGTGGGCTCGAGCCCGGCGATGCGCCAGGTCTTCCAGATGGTCGCGAAGGTCAAGGACACGCCCGTGTCGGTGCTCGTCCTCGGAGAGACCGGCACCGGGAAGGAGATCGTGGCCTCGGCCGTCCACTACGGGAGCGCGCGTGCCGAGCGGCTGTTCGTCGCTCTGAACTGCGCCGCCATGCCCGAGAGCCTCCTGGAGAGCGAGCTGTTCGGGTACCGACGCGGCGCGTTCACGGGCGCGGATCGCGACAAGAAGGGCCTGTTCGCGGTCGCCGACGGCGGGACCCTTTTCCTGGACGAGATCGGGGATCTGCCGCCATCGATGCAGGCCAAGCTGCTCAGGGTGCTGCAGGAAGGGGAGATCCGGCCCCTGGGATCCTCGAAGGCTCAGCGCGTGGATGTGCGCCTGATAGCGGCCACGAACCGGGACCTGTCGAAGGAGGTCCAGGAAGGCCGCTTCCGAGAGGATCTCTTCTACAGGCTGAACGTCTTCCCGATAGTGGTCCCGCCGCTGAGGGAGCGAAGGGAGGACATCGCCGGCCTGGCGAACCACTTCCTGGACAGGTACTCTAGGGAGTTCTGCAAGCGCACGGGCGGCCTGGGCCAGGATCTGGTCGCGGCCCTCACTGGCTACGACTGGCCAGGCAACGTCCGTGAACTGGAGAACGAGATCCAGCGCGTGGTCATCGCACTCGAGGAGGGGCAGATCGCGACGGCCGACCTCCTATCGCCCCACGTCCGCCGCGTGGCCTCGGTCGCAGGCAAGGCGGCCCCGCCCACCGGCACCCTGCGCGAGCGCATGGAGGAGGTCGAGCGCTGGATCCTGCTCCAGGCCCTCGACGAGCACGGCGGCAACAAGTCGGAGACCGCACGCACCCTGGGCATTTCGCGCGAGGGCCTCCACAAGAAGTTGGCGCGCTTCGGCATCAAGTAGGCCGGCCGCACGGGAGCCCGCCCTGGGACCTGCTCGGGACCTGCTCGGAGTTGACCCGGCCCGGCGTAACGGGGTAGAGTACCCGCAGCCCGGCCGAGGACCATCCCGCCCGGGTAGCCTTGTGAATGCCCGAAGCCCCCAAATATCGCGTCGTCCGGAAGCTTGAATCCGGGGGCATGGCCGAGGTCTTCCAGGCCGAGATGGAGACCATCGAGGGGTTCCGGAAGGGCGTGGCCATCAAGCGCGTCCTCCCCCACCTGTCCCAGAACCGCCAGTTCATCGAGATGTTCCTGGACGAGGCCCGGCTCTCGCTCAAGTTCAACCACGCCAACGTGGTCCAGACCTTCTCTATCGGGATCTCCGACAACACGTACTTCATCGTCATGGAGTTCATCGAGGGG
>CAZGVR010000518.1:0-2707 GCA_964528945.1 uncultured Myxococcales bacterium | reverse complement strand
CGCGGCGATCGCGTCCTCGTCGCGAGGGTCCGCGCGGTCCTGCGCAGGCGGAATGCCGAGCCTACCCCCGGGGAGGTGGTCGCCGCATGGGGGATCGTCATCGACGCCGGCAAGCACGAGGTCAGGGTGGACGGAGCGCCGGTGGATCTGACGGCCGGCCAGTTCTCGCTCCTCGCTTTCCTCGCCAGGCGTCCGGGCTGGGTCTTCACTCGAGGCCAGATCATCGACGCGATGAAGGGCGACGACTACCCGGTCACAGACCGATCGGTGGACGTGCAGGTGCTGGGCCTCAGGCGCAAGCTGGGCCGCGCCGGGAAGCTAATCGAGACCGTGCGCGGCGTGGGCTACAGGTTCAGGGAGCCGTGAGGGGGATGTTCCACGGGCGGAGCCTCCTGTGGCGGCTCTTCCCGACGTACCTCCTCGTGGCGCTGCCCGCCGTGCTGGCGATCGCGATCGGGGCGTCCTGCGAGGCGCGCAGGAGCTACCTCGACGAGAAGGCCGCGGACCTCGAGGCCCGGGCTCGTCTCCTCGCCGTCGTGATAGACGGAGGCAAGGGCATCGCGGACGAGGCCGGCGTGGCCGCGTCGTGCGTCGTCTCGGGGAAGGCCACGGGCACGAGGTTCACGGTGGTCCTCCCCTCCGGCAGGGTCGTGTGCGACACCCTGCACGATCCCGCCGGGATGGAGAACCACGCCGGAAGGCCGGAGATCGCTGCGGCCCTCGAGGGCCGCGTCGGCAAGGCCACGCGTCACAGCGAGACCCTGGACAGGGACATGATGTACGTGGCCGTGCCGGCCGGAGCGGCCGGGCAGGGCGCGTACGTGGCGAGGGCCGCGCTGCACATCGAGTCGATAGACGCCGTGCTCGGCTCGATGTACGCGCGGATCGCGTGGGCCGGGGTCGTGGTCGCGCTGCTCGCGGCCCTGCTCAGCCTGCTCGTGTCCCAGAGGCTGAACAGGCCCATGCGGATCATGAAGGAAGGCGCCGAGCGCTTCGCCTCCGGCGACCTCGACTACCGCCTCCCCGTCCCCGACACGCTGGAGACGGCGGTGCTGGCCAGGTCCATGAACAAGATGGCGGAGCAGCTCGACGACGAGATCCGCGCCATCACCTCGCAGCGCAACGAGCTCGAGGCCGTGCTGTCCAGCATGGTCGAGGCTGTGATCGTGGTCGACAGGGACGGGAGGCTCGTCCGGTTCAACAGGGCGGCGTCGGCCGTCTTCGGGCTGCGGGACGGGGTTTCCGAGGGGGCCAGCGTCCAGGAGGCCGTGCACAACTCCGATCTGAACAGGCTGGTCGCAGTGATCCTGGAAGGTGTGGAGCCGGAAGAGGCGGACGTCCTCGTGATCGGGGACGAGGAGAGGCATCTGGTGGCGCACGGCGCCAGGCTCGACGATGCGCTCGGGGACAGGCCGGGCGCCGTGATCGTGTTCCATGACGTCACGAGGCTGAGGAAGCTCGAGCGGGTGCGCCGGGATTTCGTTGCCAACGTCTCCCACGAGCTCCGTACACCCATCACTTCGATCAAGGGGTTCGTGGAGACGCTGCGCGAAGGGGCCATGGGCGATCCGGTGAGCGCCGCGCGGTTCCTGGAGATAGTGGCGCGGCACGCAGAGCGTCTGGACGCGATAATCGAGGACCTCCTCAGGATCTCGCGGCTCGAGCAGGAGGAGGAGACGGGCGGGATCGCCATGGATCGCGGGCTCGTGGCGCACGTTCTAAGGGCCGCGGCGGACGTGTGCGCGATCAAGGCGGGAGAGAAGGGGGTGGCGCTGGAGATCTCCTGCGAGGCGGGCCTGGAGGCCCGGATGAGCGCGGCCCTCCTCGAGCAGGCCGTGGCAAACCTCGTGGACAATGCCGTCAAGTACGCGGACCCCGGCGGCAGCGTACGCGTCTCGGCCGCAGCCCTGGCCGCGGACGCCGGCGGCGGAGTGGTCATCGAGGTGGCGGACGGCGGCTGCGGGATCGCGAGGCAGCACCTGGAACGCATCTCCCCGGGCCCGGCCGGCGTGGCCAGGGGGGGGGGCCGGGCGGAAGGGGGAACGGGGCTCGGTCTGGCGATCGTGAAGCACATCGCCCTGGTCCACGGCGGCAGCGTCTCGGTCGAGAGCACGCCTCGGGTGGGCTCTACCTTCCGGATCCACCTGCCGCCCGCTTGAGAGGCCACCCCGGGAGCGGGACTGGGCGGTGCCCGGGGGGGGGATCCCCTGCTCACCTCGCCCCGGTCTCCCGTTGGATCCTGGCCAGCCTCGCATCGGACGTAATGAGCTCTGCATGGTGCGATCTCGCGAGGACCAGGAAGATGGCGTCGTACACCGTCATGTCGGTCTCCCTCGCCAGGTTCATCGCTTCCCTTGCCAGTGACCTCATGCCGACCACGTCGAGAGGCATCTCCAGCACCGCCTCGAGTATCTCATCGGCGATCCCGGCCGAGATGAGCCCCTTCTTCTCCTTCTTCCTGAGAACCTGTGCCACCTCGGCCAGCGCCAGTTCCGGAACCATGATGATCGCCTCGGACCTCCAGGCGGCCTCTACGCACTCCTCGAGCCCTTCCGGGATGGGGCCGTCGGGAACGAACAGCCTGATGATCGCCGACGAGTCAAGGACTGCGGTCCTCACCGGAGTCGCTCCCTCCGCAACTCGGCGGCTGTGTCGCCCAGGTCACCGCCCGCAAGGCGCGTCCGGATCGCTGCCGCGCGCTGGCCCC
>CAZGVR010000517.1:0-2740 GCA_964528945.1 uncultured Myxococcales bacterium | reverse complement strand
CCGCGGCTGCGTCACGACAGGGAGAAGCTGGCCGAGGCCAGGAAGCTCCTGGGCGAGCTCAGGGAGTCCCGCTCGAGCGCCGTGGCCGCGCTCGGGGATCCTGCCGGGCAGCTGGACGAGAAGGCGGTCGAGGAGATCTTCGCGAGGCTGAAGGCCGCCGGCGCGCCGGGCCGCATACTGCCGGCCCAGGACTCGACCTTCGAGCTCGTCAAGGTCTTCGGCACGGCCATAGTGCTCGCGTTCCTTCTCCGGGCCGTCATAGTGGAGCCCTTCCGCATCCCCAGCGCGTCCATGGTTCCCACCCTCCAGATCGGCGATCACATATTCGTCAACAAGTTCACGTACGGCGTGAAGATCCCCTACGTGATGCGATCGAAGGCAGGAACGAGGGCCCCGGGGCGCGGTGAGGTCGTTGTCTTCCAGTTCCCGTTCAACCGCAAGAAGGACTTCATAAAGAGGGTCGTCGGCCTTCCCGGGGACACCATCGAGATCAGGGCCAGCGCCTTGTACGTGAACGGCAAGGCCGTCCCGAGGTGCAAGGTCAGGGAGATCTCCTACGAGGACCGCGACCAGGACACGCTCGAGTGGGAGAAGGAGAGGGGGGTCCTCTACCTGGAGCACCTGGGAAACGCGTACTACACCGTGATGCAGAGCCCCTACGTCGCGCCCACCACGTGGGGGCCGGAGGAGGTCCCCGAGGGGAAGATCTTCGTCATGGGCGACAACCGCGACCACAGCTACGACAGCCGCGCCTGGGGCGGAGTGCCCTTCGACCTCATAAAGGGCCGGGCGTTCCTGATATGGTGGTCCAACGGTCCCAAGGCCGATCCGCTGCGCCTCGACAGGATGGGTCACATGCTCGGCTCCGACCCGATCATGCCGAAGGAGTTCGGGCAGATGCTCGAGCCGTGCCTCGAGGAGCTTCGCGGCACGGGCGCACCGCCGTCGCGCCAGGGGAGCCCGGCGGGGCTCTAGGACTGGAGCCGCTTCACGATCTCGGCGATCCTGGCTTCGGCCTCGGCAGGGGGGAACTGGACCGTGCCCGCGCCGAAGTGGCCGCCGCCGCCGTAATCGGCGCAGAGCGCGCCCACGTTGACCTTGCACGTCCTGTTGAAGATGTTGTGCCCGATCGCGCCCACGACGTTCTTCCCGCCCTTGCCGTCGAAGATGCGGAGTGAGACGTTGCACTCGGGATGGATCGTGTAGATCAGGAACCGGTTCCCCAGCGGGACGTCCTTGAGCCCGCGCGTGTCCGTGATGGCCACGTTCGAGTCCAGCCTCGAGTGCTGCTTGAGGTAAGAGGCGAACGCCTCCTGCTGCTCGAGGATCCTCCTGGAGCGCTCCTTGACCTCCGGATCGTCGAGCACGGCGTCGACTGGCTTCTCCCTGATGAGATCGACGAGCCTGCGGAAGTAGTCCTCGTAGCGGCCGAGGCCCGTGCGCGGGTCGATGGTGTAGAAGAGCAGCACGTAGTCCTTCGGATCCACCACGTCGTCCACGTTGAGGTGGGCGCTGTCCATGCGGTCGGTCTCCTCGACCAGCCTGCTGAAGCGCTGGAGCCTTGCGTCGTCGTAGTAGTAGTCGAAGACCAGGCGCGCGGCGCTGGGAGCATCCGCGAACCTGCCCTTCAGGCCCGCAGGAGGCCTCACTCGCTGTTCCTCGCTCACGTGGTGGTCGAACCACATGGAGCACCTGGGGTCGTAGGGCAGGTTGGCGATGATGTCGCCCGCGCGCACGTCGGCCTTGCCGTCCTGCATCTCGCGCGGATGGACGAAGACTATCTCGTCCACCGTCTCCATCTCCCTGATCAGCACGGCGCAGGTGAGCCCGTCGAGATCGCCACGCGTCAGGAGCCTCATGATCCACCTCCTTAGCTGTTTGTTCCGGCCGGGGACTTGGCGCGCCGCCTGCCGCGGCGCCGCCCCTGGCGCTTCTTCTTGGGAGATCCGGGAACGGCGGCCGCCGCGCCCTCCATGTCAGGGGCGGCCGCTTCGCCGGGCGGGGCGGCCGCCCGGGACGCGCCGGGCAGCCCGCCTGCTTCCAGCATCTGCCTGAGGAGCCTGGCGCGCCCGTCCTTCGTGACCTGGCGCGCTCGCGCCAGCGCGAGCGATCCGGGCGGGACGTCCCTGGTGATCGTCGAGCCCGAGCCCACGTACGAGCCCTTCCCGATGCGAACGGGTGCCACCAGCTGGGAGTCGCTCCCTATGAAGACGTCGTCCTCCACCACGGTCCGGTGCTTCCTGACGCCGTCGTAGTTGCAGAAGATCGTCCCGGCCCCGATGTTGACGGACCTGCCGATCGTCCCGTCGCCCAGGTACGAGAGGTGGTTGGCCTTGGCCCCCTCACCCATGGTCGTGTTCTTGAGCTCCACGAAGTTGCCGACGCGGGCGCCCGGTCCGACCTCGGAGACGGGCCTGAGCCGCGCGAACGGGCCGATGATCGCGCCCGCGCGGATGGTGGAGCCGGCGATGACCGAGTACGGCTCTACGACGGCTCCGTCCTCGATCCTGGAGTCGGAGATGACGCAGCCCTCGCCTATGCGGCAGCCGGATCCCACGACGGTGTCCCCCCTGAGGGAAACCCTCGGAGAGAGCCTCGTGTCCGGGCCCACGGCAACCGTCTCCTCGATCCAGATCGAGCCTGGCATCTCCATGGTGACGCCGGCGGCGAGGTGGGCCGACCTCACCCGGCCGAGGATGACCGCCTCGACGGCCGCCAGCTCCTCGCGGTCGTTGACCCC
>CAZGVR010000516.1:0-2744 GCA_964528945.1 uncultured Myxococcales bacterium | reverse complement strand
CATGTCGGGGCGGGAGGACTCGAACCCCTTCTTGGCGAAGGTCAGGTTCGCGACCATGGACGCCAGCGACGCGCCGAGGGCTCCCGCGAGCGCGGCCACGCTGCCGCCGCCGGGGGCCGGCGTGTCGAGGCTCACCTCCGCGGTGAACGCGTCCAGATCCTTCGAGACCAGCGGACGTGGCTCCATCAGCCTGAACTCCACGATCTTCCTCCCGGGATCGAACCGGCCCACCTCGTCGAGGCCGAGGGACCGGATCGCCGTCTCGATGATCTTGCCATCTGGCAGGCCGCGGCTGTCGCCCCGCCTCTCGAGGAAGTGCCTTCCGGATCCCATCACTGCATCCAGCGGCACAAGACCGACCACCTCGCTGCCAGTGACCCTCAGGCCCGCCCTGCGGGCGACCGCGTCCGAGGCCTCGAACGCGTCGTGCATGCCCGTGACGTCGTGATCCGTCAGGTTGATCGAGACCTGGGCGCGCCCGTACTCGGGGATCACCCATCCCACGGCCTTGCACTCCCTGAGCATGCCAGGGACCCGCTGCCAGCCGCCCTGCCCGTCCGGGATCCTCTCGCCGCGCTCGTCCCTCGAGAACCTGCCCTTCTCGCGGATCCGGAGCGCGATCTCGCGGGCGTGCTCGATCCTGTCGGAGTCGATGTTCACGTTGTACGCCACGAGGAATTTCCTGGCGCCCACGGCCGTGGCCCCGGAGAGGCGGTTCATGGCGCTCGGCCCGAAGTCGGGCCTGAAGGAGGGATCCCTCAGCCTCTTCTCCAGCCCCTCGTACTCCCCGGCCCTCAGACAGGCCAGATCCCTGCGCTCGTCGGAGCGGGCCGCCTCTCCGTAGAGGAAGACCGGGATGCCCAGCTCCTCGCCCACCCGCCTGCCGAGCCGGCGTGCGATCTCCACGCACTCCACCATGGCCGTCTCGCGGACCGGCACGAAGGGGCAGACGTCGGTGGCGCCCATGCGCGGGTGGCTCCCCGAGTGCCGCCTCATGTCGATCACGCGCGACGCGGCCTCGATGCCCCTGAAGGCGGCCTCCTCGACGGGCCCCGGCTGGCCGACCATCGTGACCACCGTCCGGTTCGCGCCGGCACCCGGCTCCACGTCGAGCAGGGTGACCCCCGGCACCGATTCCATGGCCGAGGTGATGGCCCGGATCGCCGACGCGTCACGTCCCTCCGAGAAGTTGGGAACGCATTCGACGATCTTCAAGAGTCACCTCCCCGGCGGACGTTCAGATCCTCACGTACGTGACGAGGTCCCCGACCATCTCGCGGATGATGCCGAGCCGCTCCTCGAGGAGCTTGCGGTGCAGGTCCTCCGGATCGGCCAGCGTCTCGAGGAGCGGGAGGATCGGCTGTATCCAGATGCGGTCCGGCGGCGGCGGCTTCTCCTCGTAGCGGAGGATCCAGTTGTTCTCGGTCCAGAGCGGCACGCCCTCGATCTCTTCGACCTCCACCTCCCCGTCCACACGCCCGATCATGGTCACCCTGAGGAAGAGCCCGTCGCGCGTGTACGGTACGTTCTTCGCCTGCAGCAGATCCGGCGGCTTCCATCCGAACCTGTACTTGAGGCCCTGGTTGGAGAGCACGTTTCCCAGCGAGTAGGCCACCAGGCACCTGCGGCCCGAGGCAGCGTCCTTGACGAAGGACACCGGCTGCAGCACGTGCGGCCCGCTCCCGATGATCAGGTCGGCACCGGCCGCGCACAGGACCTTGGCGGCGTCCTTCTCGTGGGCGTTCACTGGTAGGCCGAACTCGCTCCCCCAGTGCATGACCACCACGACCAGATCCGCCTCCGAGCGCGCGGCCGACACGGCCTTCCTGGCCCAGTCGTCGGACCACTTCATGACCCAGGGCTCGTCCTTCTGGTCGTCCAGCAGGTTGCGGTTCAGGGCCATGGTCCACGCGAGGAACGCGATGCGGACGCCCGCGCGCACGATCACCAGGGGCTTCTTGGCCTCGTCCTGGCTGCTGCCCGCGCCGACCGGCAGCAGCCCTGCCTTGGTGACCGCGTCCACCGTCTCCGTGACGCCGGGCCTCAATTGATCGAACATGTGGTTGTTGGCGAGGCTGGCCACGTCGAACCCTGCGGCGCGGAAGGCCTCGGCGAGGATCGGCGGGCCGTTCTGGATGGGCGGCTGGGTCTTGGCCTCGAACCGCTCGGTCGCGAGCGGCGACTCCAGGTTGAAGACGTCCACGTCCGTGGCCTCGAGGGCCGGCGCCAGGTTCTTGACGATGAACCACCACCCCTGGTTGGCCTCGTCCCCGGGCACGTCCGGGCTCACGGCCTGGTTGTCGGCCGTGGCCTTGACCCGGCCGTGGGGGATCACGTCGCCTGCGGCCCCGATCGTGACCCGCCACGCGACCCCCGGAGGCAGATCTCCGGCCTCTGCCGCCGCCACGACCTCGGCATCCGGCTCGCCGGCCGCGTCCGCGGCCTCCACCGCCTCCACCGCATCCAGCGCATCCTGCGTGCCTGCCGGAGCATCCCCGGCCTCGTCTCCGGGATCAGCCTCGTCCCCGGCCTCGAAGGAGGTGACACAGGCCACCTTCTCGGTCTTGCGCCCAGGGCACCCGGGTGCCCCGATCCCGGTGATCGCCATGGCCGCGCTCGCCAGGATCACGGCCACGATCCTGCGCCTTGCCAATCCCCCGGTCGCGAACCCAGGCGCCATGGGCTCAGCCGACCCCGAAGAAGAGACCGAGCCTGAAGCAGATGATCCCGTTCAGAAGCCCCCT
>CAZGVR010000515.1:0-2745 GCA_964528945.1 uncultured Myxococcales bacterium | reverse complement strand
GCGGCCGGCTGATCCTGACGGGCAAGCTGGGCGACGTCATGCAGGAGTCGGCCCGGGCGGCGCTCAGCTACGTCCGGAGCCGAGCGGACAAGCTCGGGATAGACCCCGATTTCCACGGATCTCACGACATCCACATCCACCTGCCCGAGGGCGCCGTGCCGAAGGACGGCCCCAGCGCCGGTGTGACCATAGCCGCGTGCCTCGTCTCTTCGCTCATGCGATCTCCCCTGAGCCACCAGGTGGCCATGACCGGCGAGATCACCCTGCGCGGAAGGATCCTCCCGGTGGGAGGCATCAAGGACAAGATCCTCGCGGCGGCCCGCGAGAAGATCCCCACGGTCATCCTTCCGAGGGAGAACAGGAAGGACATCTCGGAGATCCCCAGGTCGATACTGGAGGAGATGCGCCTCGTGCTCGTCGATCACATGGACGAGGTGCTGCGCGAGTCCCTGATCCACCCCAGGGTCGAGGAGATCTTCACCTCCCGAGGTACCGTGCTCGAGCACACGTCGGAGGAGCCCACCGACGAGGTCGTCCTGATCGAGGACGAGGCGCCCGGTCGTGACGTGGGAATGGACGACGCCCCTGGGCATGCCAGGCCCCGCTGATCCTCAAAGGAGCCCGGAGTCCCGGAACGAGAACCAGCCGCCAGCGGCCACGATGACGTGATCCAGCAGCCTGATGCCGAGCATGCGGCCGGCGTCCGACATCCGTGCGGTGATCGTGCGGTCCTCGGGGCTCGGCTGCGGATCGCCCGACGGGTGGTTGTGCACGAGTATGCAGGAGGCCGCCCTGTCCCTCAGCAGCAGGCCGAACACGTCCCTGGGTGAGACCGGACAGCCGTCCAGGCCTCCCTCGGAGATCCTGTGCTCGCCGACGACCCTCCCCCTTGCGGCCATCGAGAGCGCCAGCACGACCTCGCGCGGGTGACGCGAGATCCGCCGAGCGACCAGCGCGTGGACGTCGCCGCTCGAGCGGATCGGCGCGCCACCGCCCGGGGCCCTGGAAGAGGCGCGGCGTCCGATCTCGAGCGTCGCGAGGAGCCGCACGGCCCCATCCCGGCCCAGGCCGGGCACCAGCGATAGCTCTCTGGGGGTCATGTCGAGCAGGCCTCCCAGGCCGCCAAGCGCCTGCAGCGAGATCCGGGCATCCGGGCCCAGCACCAGGCCGACGAGCGCATCGTCGCACGCCTCCCCTGCGCGTCCGAGCAGTATGCGATCGGAAGCGAGGTCTAGTGCGGCCGCGCACGCGCGTGGATCCCGGCATGCCACGGAAGGAGCCATAGCACTCGACGTGCCGAGCCCGATCACGAGCGCGAACCGCATCTTGCGAGATCCGGGGGTGGCGGGACCCAGGCGCCGGCGGCGTACGCGCCGGCGCGCGCCGCGGCACGATTCCGGCGTCTTCCTTGCAGGACGGTTCCGACGGGGCTACTATTCGTATACGGGAGAGGAAGGGAGCCGAGGCATCGAGTAGATGAAGATCCGCACAATCCCCCTTCGCTCCATGCTCACGTATGCAGTCGTGCTCGTCGCGGGGCTGGCGGTTTCCTTTCCGGCGACCGTCTCCGCGTCGGAGGTCGCGCTGCTGCCAGTCGCGGGCGGCGGTCTCGACTCTGGCCTGCGCGAGGCAGTCGTGTCCACGATCATGGAGAAGCTGCCCAAGATGGGTCACGGGATCTCCAGCCCGTCCGGCGTCTCGTCGGCGGTTGCCGCCTCCTGCGCGGACGGGATCTGCTCCGACCCTTCCGAGGCGATCGCGGTCGGTGAGGCCGTCGGCGCTGATTTCGTGCTGTTCCTGGAAGCCACCGAGGATGGCGGGGAGGTCGTGCTCACCCTCATCGCCTTCGACGTCGCGGCCGGGACCAACGAGCAGGCCGCTGCAAAGTCCACGGTGTCCGGAATGCTGGCCAAGACAGTCAAGCTTCTGGCGATCGTCCTGCCCGCCCAGGAGGCGGCCGGGGCGCCACCGTCCGCCCCGGTGACTCTCCCGGCCGCAGCCGTGGGGCCGCCGCAGACGGGCGAGGTCTCGCTCCCTGCCGAGGAGCCTCAGCCCACGACGGCCACTGCACACGCGCCAGCCCCTGTCCCGCCCGGAGGCGTTCCCCCAGGGGATGTTTCCGGGGAGGACGAGCAGACCCAGGCCGGGGGAGAGGAGGACGGAAAGCCCGGCAAGCCCGGGAAGCCCGCGGCAGGGCCGAAAGACCAGAGCGGGCGCATAGACCTCTCGATATCCTCGACCATGTACGCCATGCTGCTGACGTTCTCGATCATGTACGCGGCCGGGGTGAGCGGCGATCAGTGGTACTGGTACCCGCCGGCCATGCTGCTCGCCGGCGGTGGGGCGCTGGCCGCGAGCCTGCTCATCACGTGGAAGCTCAAGGTCACTGCCGGCGACGCGGCCATGTACGACGCCTGCCTGGGCTGGGGCACGTCGAACGGCATCCTGATCCCCATGGCGGCCGGGATGTTCGAGGCCAGGCCGATGCTCGTCGGAACCATCATAGGCGGCGGCGTGGGCCTGACGGGCGGCATCCTGGCGGCCGCGCTGTTCGATCCCACGCGGGGGGACGCGTCGCTGACGAGCGCGCTCGCCGCGTGGGGAAGCGCCTATGGCGCCATGATCACCTGGCTCGTGCTCCCGGCCTCGCCCGAGCCCTACCTGATAGCGACCCTGGTGGGCATGGATGCCGGTCTGGTCGCAGGGATCATCGCCTCGATCTTCGGGGAGGTGCCTCCCCAGAAG
>CAZGVR010000514.1:0-2763 GCA_964528945.1 uncultured Myxococcales bacterium | reverse complement strand
GGTAGATCGCAGCGTCGTGTTCACGCCCCGTGGCGCGGGCGCGCGGGATGAAGCCCCTGGGCGAAGCCAGGTCGCCGCCGCGGGTGCGGCGTGACGCCTTCCGTCGGCGAAGCCCTTCGTCGATGAGATCCCGGATGATCCCGCCGAGGCTTTTCCCCTGCCTGGACGCGAGCCGCCTGAGCGCCAGGTGCTGTTCCTCCTCGAGCATGATCTGGGTCCTGGTCATCGGGGCACTCCTCGCTTCGACATCATACATCATACATCATGAAGGACATCCGTCAACCGGGACGGCCATCCTCGAGGCGAGGCACGGGAATGGCCTCGTCTACGTGGTCGTCTTCGGCTCGTTGGGCCGCGGTGAGGCGAGGAAAGGGATCCGACGTCGATCTGCTCCTCGATCGGGGCGGTTTCTTCGCGGGAGTGCTCGCCGGCCTCCGCGCCCGACTCCTCGAGTTGGGCTCGCGGCGGGTCAGGATGCCCGACGGGTCGTGGTACTGGGATCTCAGGCCGGGGATGAAGCACGGCGAGGTCGTGGAGATATGACCAACGACCGTGGGGTCTCCTTCCACGACGACGAGCGGAGGGGCATCCCTCCCGATCTCATCTTCGCGCGCGAGGACGCCGAGCGGGCGATCGAGCAGGCGGCTTTCGTGCGCGATCTCTGCGTCAGGCTCGTGGGAGCCTGAGCCGTCCGCGATCGACGGGGATGTTGCGGGTGCATGAATGGGGGCAGCGTGCGTGAGGTCTATAGGGACCTTACGAGGCGGATGCCGTTCCTGAAGTCCGGGACGCCGTGGTCGTATGAGCCCCGGTTCGCGCAACGCTCCTCCTCGGCTTCGTGCAGCCACGAGCCGCTCCGGATGAGCTTGACCGTCCCGGTCGGTGGGCCCCACGGATCGACCACCGGCCCGGAGAACGTGGCGCCGTGCCAGTCGCTGCACCACTCCGTGGCGTTCCCGAGCATGTCGTAGAGACCCCATGCATTCGGCGTCTTGAGTCCGACCGGATGCGTGCCTGCGCACGACGGCCCACCATAGGAGCTGATGTCGTAGCACCCGGCGTAGCTCACTCCCGAGTTAGCGCCGAACCACGCGATCGGATCCAGCACCGCGTTCGGAGACTCGTATCCGGTGAGCGTAGAGGTCCCGTTGTAAGTGCCTGCCGTCGTCCCTGCGCGCGCCGCGAACTCCCACTCCGCCTCTGTGGGCAGCCTGTACCCGGGGCAGTCGTAGGGATCAGGGTAGGATGCGCTCGGCGAGCAGTTCACGCTCGCCCCGCTCCCGCTGCAGGTGTAGCAGGATGGAAACCCGGCGGCCACGGACAGCGCATTGGCGAATGCGGCGGCCTCGTACCACGTGACATGCTCCACCGGGCAGCTCCCGCCGCAGGCCGTGAAGCTCGAGGTATTATACCCCATGACCGCGAAAAACCGGTCCTGCGTGACCTCGGTCGTCATGATCTCGAAGTCGTGAGTGAGAGTGACCGCATGCTCGGTCTCGTCCGAGTCTCGCCCAGGCTCGGTCCCCGGCGAGCCCATGGTGAACGTGCCCGCCGGCACGCGCACCCAGCCCTCCCGCCAGGGGCAGCCGACCCTGGCGTAGTAGATCTCGAGGTTGCCGTCACGGTTGTCATGCCAGGCAATTCCGAAGGCGGTCCCGGACCAGGCGAGCGAGGGAGAGTTGCTGCTTCCGGGATCCGACGTGATCCGCATGTCGGATCCGATCTCCGTGCCGGTCGCCGACACGAGCGTGAAGTAGATCTCCTGGTTGCCGTCCCTGTCGTCTGGCCATGCCAGTCCGAACTGGCTGCCGCCCCACGATATCTTTGGATCCGAGGAGATGCCCAAGGCATTCGTGATCCGCACGTCCGAGCCGATCTTCGAGCCGGCCGCAGAGATTCGCGCGAGGTAGATCTCGAAGTTGGCGTCCCTGTCGTCGGACCATGCCACCACGAACTCGCTCCCGGTCCACTCGAGCGAGGGGCCGTCGGACGCCCCGATCGCGGTCGTTACCCGCACGTCGGATCCGATCTTGATCCCGGCCGCCGTGAGGAGCGCGAAGTAGATCTCGGTGGAGCCGTGCCTGCTGTCGCTCCAGGCCACCCCGAACCCGCTCCCGGTCCACTCGAGCTGAGGCGTGTAGCTCTCGCCGCCATCGGACGTGATCCTCGCGTCGGATCCGATCTTGGCCCCGGATGCCGAGATTCGTGTGAAGTAGATCTCGAAGTTGCCGGACCAGCCGAGGCCGAATTCGCTCCCGGTCCAGGCCACGAAGGCGTAGTAGGATCCGGCTCCGTTCGCGGTGATCCTCTGCTCGACCATCGACGGGACGCCGCTTCCCGCCAGACGCGTGAAGTAGATCTCGTAATTGCCGTCCCTGTTGTCGTACCAGCCCAGGCCGTACTCGGTGCCCGTCCACGAGAGTGACGGCCTGCCCATGCTCACGGTCGGGTTGGAGATCCTCATGTCCGTGCCGATTTTCGATCCGCCGGGCGAAACCCTCGCGAAGTAGTTCTCCTGACCTCCGCCTCCCCTGTTGTCGGCCCAGTCGATACCGAACTCGCTTCCGGTCCAGGCAATTGAAGGGCCGGCCGAATCACCGCTCGCATTGGAAATCCTGAGGTCCCCCCCCAGCTTCTCCATGGCCCTGTCGGTCCACGCCGCCTGGCTGGTCGCGCTCTCGCACGACTGGCACGGAGCCGCGGGGTTCCCCTCGCCGTCCGCGTAGCAGGTATCCTCCTCGACACAGTAGGTGTCCCCCGCTC
>CAZGVR010000513.1:0-2768 GCA_964528945.1 uncultured Myxococcales bacterium | reverse complement strand
CGGCGTGAATGCGGTCATGAGGGGATACGCCGCCCCATCGTGGCGGATATTCGCGGCCTTCATCTTCGAGCCGTCCATCGGCGACCGCGACGGGGACGGGATCAAGGACGACGTGGACCCGTGCCCGGACGATCCCGAGGACCTCGACCAGTTCGAGGACAAGGACGGGTGCCCGGACCCGGACAACGACATGGACACGATCCTGGACCGGGACGACCTGTGCCCGAACGAGCCGGAGGATCCGGACGACTTCGAGGACGCGAACGGCTGTCCGGATCCGGACAACGACGCGGACCGCATCCTCGACCGTGACGACTCCTGCCCCAACGACCCCGAGACATACAACGGGTTCGAGGACCAGGACGGCTGCCCGGACAAGGGCAAGGTCGAGATCAAGGGATCCGAGATCGTGATCATGGAGAAGGTCTACTTCGAGACCGACTCCGCGGAGATCAAGCCCGAGCCGTTCGACATCCTCGACGCGGTCGCGGCCACGATCGCCGGCAACCCACAGATCGTGCGCGTGCAGGACGCGGGGCATGCCGACGAGCGGGATCCGAACGACTACAACATACAGCTGACCCACGAGCGCGCGGCCTCGGTCGTCAACTACCTCGTGAGCAAGGGGGTCGAGAAGGAGAGGCTTTCGGCTGCGGGCTACGGCGAGGAGTGCCCGGTGGACAAGGGGCACAACGCATCGGCCTGGGACAAGAACAGGCGCGTCGAGTTCAAGATCCTCGAGACGACCGACGGGTGCACGAACGTGGAGATCACCTGCGAGAAGGCGGTTTCGCTCGGCCTCGTCCCGCCCGAGGACGAGAAGTACATGCCGGGTGGAGGCTACTGCGAGTGAGCGGCAGGGGATTGCAGGACGGCTTTCCGGGGGGGGCTATCGAGATTGGATATCGGCCATGATGCCTGAGGTGACCAGCATGAGCGGTACGCAGGACGACACAAAGTCGAAGGACAGGATCGTTTCACCCTCCATCCCGGCGGCCGGCGGAGCGATAGGCGTGGCAAGGCGCTCGTCCTATCCCCCACCGAAGTTCAGCGCCTCGTCCGGACCCGGTGGTGGCGCTCCCGGCGCTCCCGGCGCCCCCGGCGCCCCCGGCGCGCCCGGCGCGCCCGGTGCACCGCCTGGAGGCGGAGCCAAGAAGCCGCCGCTCAAGACCATCCTCGGGATGCCTGCCATGGCTCCGGGCAAGAAGATAGGCGGTCCGGTCCCTGGTCCAGCACCGGTACCCTCGGCAAGACCGGCTGCCCCGGTGGCAGCGCCGGCGGCCAGGCCGGCCGCTCCGGCTCCAGCCCCTGCACCGCAGCCGATGTCGCCGACCCCTGCGCCGATGCCGGCACCGATCGCAGCACCGGTCCCGGCCCCGGTTCCTGCCCCGCAGGCGGCGCTTCCCGAGGTCCAGGATCAGCCGCTGAGCAAGGGCGGGTATGCACCGACCATGATGGCATACACGACACCGAGGCCTGCTCCGGCCCCACAGCCGTCGTTCGAGCCGGCTCAAGCATCTCCGACCGGCCCGGTCCCCGAGCCCTTCACTGCTCCTGCCGCGCAGCCGGCCCCGGTTCCGGCCCCGGTGGATCAGTTCGCCGCAGACGCCGGCAAGGAGCTGAACGCCATCGGCAAGGGACTGGACAAGGAGCTAGGCTCGTTAGGCGCTGGCGACCTCTTCGGCTCCCCGAAGCCGGCGCCGGCCGCCGGCCAGCCAGGCCCGCTCCCGACACCGGGTGCCGGTGCCGGAGCCGCCGACGATTTCGACAAGCCAAAGAAGAAGATGAGCCCGCTCGTCTACGTCGGCATCGGCTGCGGAGTCCTGCTCCTGCTCGGCATCATCGCTGGTGGCGCGATCGCCGTCATCAGCTTCCTGCTCTAGGGATCCCGGTTAGAGCTTCCTTCCGATCCTGCGGGCCATCTCGGCTATCTCGTCGTCCTCGGAGTGCACGGCGAGCCCCCGGATCCTCGTCCTCAAGAGGCTCGATCTCTCGGCCACGTGCCCGTCCAGCCAGCCGTCGAGAAGCCGAAGGGCCTTCTTCTGAACGTCTTCGTCCGGGTGCTCGAGGGCCTGGGTCAGGATCTCGACGTCCTCGGGCATCTCCCAGGAGGAGAGGAACTCGTCTAGAAGGCGGGTCAGCTCCGTGGTCGAGGTGGAGGTGCGGATCGCCCTCAACAGCTGCTGGCGCCGGGGTAGTGCTCCATCGCCACCCGGGACCACGGCCGCCTGCTCGGCGGGCCCCATGACCTTCTTCACCAGCTTCGACTTCTCTCCCCTGTCGAACAGGGCGGAGAGCTCCTCCTTGTACCGCCCGTAGCCCGTAGTGGCCTTGCGCTGGTCCAGGTCCTTCCGCTGCTCTCCCCCGTCCACGTGCGCGCTCTTGTTCTTCTTGGAGTCGATCTCCTTCCATGACGGCCGGTCGTAGTGGTCGCGCTCCTTCCTGTCCCTGTAGTCAGCCATGATGGCCCTCCGTCAGAAGACTCCTCCCGCGAGCCCGAGCTGGAATCCCGTGGCACGCCTGGAACCCTCGGGTCCGGTGAGCGGCGCAAGGGACGGGATGCCGAATCCCCATCCGCTCTCGTCATGCGCGATCAGGAATGGCGCGGCGCTGGCCCCCACCTTCCCCTGGCCCTTCTTCTTGCTCCCCTTGCCATCGAGCTTGGCCGTCAGGACGGCGCCCAGGACGATGCCCAGCGAGGTGAACCCGAGGACCATGCCGCCGTAGCCGCGCAGGTCGGACTCGCCGACGCCCTTGTTGCCCCTGAG
>CAZGVR010000512.1:2275-2774 GCA_964528945.1 uncultured Myxococcales bacterium | reverse complement strand
GTTGTCGAGCCCCTCCACGAGCTTCCCGAGATCCTCCTTCTCCTTGCCGCCCGCGTCCATCCCCTGGAGCCCCTTGGCCAGGTCCTTCAGCCCCTCGGGCAGGCTCTCGGCGTCCTTGATCCCGAGCATGCCCGCGAGCTTGTCCAGGCTCTCGAGCAGGTCGGAGAGCCCCTCGAGGTCCTTGCCATCGCTATCACCGCCAGCACCCTGCTCGCCCGCCTCTTCCCCGGACTCCGCGCCTTCCTGTCCGTCCCCCTGCTCCTCTCCCAGGAGCCCGGCGGAGTTCGCGTTCTCGATCGCCTCCATCAGATCCTTGGAAGCCGCTCCCATCTCGCTCCCCTTTGGGTGCGCCTCCTCGAACTGCTTCGCAAGCTCCTCCGCGGCCTGGGCTGCCGCGCCATCGTCGCCATTCTCGAGCGCCTCGGCGAGATCCTCGAGCAGGGCGGCGTCCATGTCCTTCCCGATCTCCTCGAGCACCTCCTTCTTGGCCTTCTCCTCG
>CAZGVR010000512.1:1223-2265 GCA_964528945.1 uncultured Myxococcales bacterium | reverse complement strand
CGCCAGCAGCGCCTCGACGTCCGCCTTCAGGTCCTCGACCTGCTCCATGAAGTCCGAGAGATCGGCCTCGCTCTCCGGGAACGAGGCCAGGGCCTTCTCGATGTTCGCGCGGATCCGCTCCACGCGCCTGTCGTTCGATCCCTCCGGGAACCTGGCGAGGTCCTCCCTCAGACGATCGTGGATCTCCCTGAGCATCTTCTCGTCCGCCTGGTTGAAGAGCGGCACGCCCGCGAACCCCTCCTCCCCGCCCCACTCCGGATCCGCGAGCGTCCTGCCGCTCACCGGGATCAGGTGGAGGAAGGAAGCCCCGACCGCGAGCAGGGTCAAAAGGACCGGAGCGGCCACGGCCCTGAACCTCGCGGCAGGCACGACCTTTCCCAGGTCCGCCGCTGCAAGTGCTGATGCCCCGGCCTCCACGGCCAGCGCGCCCCACGGCGTGCGTGCGCCTCCGCACTGCACGATCTCGGCTGCGGCCGAGACCGCACCCCTGGCCCCGATGATCCTGTCCGCCTCGGCCGCGATGCGCAGCCGCGACGAGCGACGGGCCATGTGGAGCGGGATCCACGACACGAGCGCGATCGCGCCCACGATCCAGGGAACGGGCCCGGGATCGAAGCCCAGGCGCGGTATCGCGTGAAGGACCTCGAGGACCACGACCGTGCCGAGCAGCGGCGTGGCGATCAGCGCGAGCCACCTGGCCGCCTCGGCGGATCTGTACCTGCGCACCAGTCTGTCCAGGAGAGGCCTGGGGTCCCTGGCAGGGGCGTTGGTCATCGACATGACTATACAACGGATGGGGGGGGCTGGCAGGTCCCCCCCCTCGTGCTAAGATGTATGCTCCCATAAGGAAGAAAGGAGCATCAAGCCATGAGGAAGCTGACGAGGATCCTGGGGCTCACGATCGCACTTGCCGCGCTGCCGGCCTTCGTGGGCTGCGACAAGGAGGACATCTACGACACGGCCGAGGACCGCTGCATCGAGTGCGGAGGCGACACGTCCTCCTGCCAGGCGACGATAAACGCGTGCCGCATCCTGCCGGATC
>CAZGVR010000512.1:0-1213 GCA_964528945.1 uncultured Myxococcales bacterium | reverse complement strand
TCTCCCGGGCTCGGGCCGCGACACCTGCTGCCGTGCAGAGCTCAGCAGCATCGAGTCGACCTGCCCCTAGGCCCGCGCCGGCTTCCCCGAGCTAACGAACTTCTTGTATATCCTCAGGATGTAGACGAGGAGCGAGAGCACGAGCGGCCCCAGCACGATCCCGAGGGCCCCGAAGGTCGAGATGCCACCCATCACGCTGAAGAAGATCAGGAGCGGGTGGATCTTGGTCTCGCCCCTCACTACCCACGTGCGCACGAGGTTGTCGGACAGCCCTATCACCAGCACGCCCCAGCCGGTCAGGAACCCTGCCTGCCAGAAGTTCCCGGTGACGAGCAGGTAGAGCGCGGCCGGGACCCAGATCAGGCCGGTCCCCACGACCGGGATGAACGAGGCGATGGCCATGACCACGCCCCACAGGGCCCACGAGCGGATCCCGGCGATGGCGAACCCGACGGTGCCCAGGGTCCCCTGCACGAGCGCTATGACCAGGCTACCCTTGAAAGTGACCCTGATGGTCCTCGAGAACTCGTCGATGATCTCCTGGTCGTAGCGATCCTCGAGCGGCGAGATCTTCTTGATCTCCTCCAGGAGGTCGTCACCGTCCAGGAACATGTAGAAGGTGACGAACATGACGAGAACGAAGCCCAGGACGATCGTGGACACGCCCTTCAGGAACGCAGTGGCGTTCTGGTAGACGAACTCGGACACGGTCGCGAGGGCCTTGCCGATCAGCTCCGAGGACTGGAGATCGTAGCTCATGATCCACGGGAACTTCTGGGCCAGCCTCACCACGTAGGGGTTCTGCTGCACGTCCAGGTACTTCTGGAGATGCCCGCTCTGGAACTCGCCGTTCACCCACTCGTAGAAGCCGTAGGCCTGGCTGGCCAGGAGCCCGGTGAAGAACAGGAACGGGATGATGATAATGACTATGAGCACCAGGCAGGCCGCGATGGAGGCGAGCGTCTTCCGGCCCCGGAACAGCTTCTTCAGCCAGTCGAAGATCGGCCGTCCCAGGATGAAGAAGATGAACGCGAGGAAGATGACCTCGACGAACGGTCGGAGCAGCAACGCGAATGCTACGACCACCAGGACAGAGAACGCGAGGAAGAACCACCTCGCGAACTTCAGCTTGAAGCCTCCTGCCTGGGACTCGGTTATCGCGCCGATGACGCTGTCCCGCTCTCCGCCCTCCGGCTTCTCGCCCTCCGGCTTC
>CAZGVR010000511.1:0-2796 GCA_964528945.1 uncultured Myxococcales bacterium | reverse complement strand
ACTCGACCGCGGGCTTCAGCGATCCCATGGAGGCCTCGCACAGGGCGTCGTTCCCGGCCTGGTCCCCGGGCCCGCCGCCCTCCCCGCATCCCTCGCGTATCGCCTCGAGCGTGGCGGCCGGCACGCCGCCCGCCTTCTCGAGCGCGCCCACGTAGGCGTCGCAGCATGCGGCGTAGGCCGCGCAGGAGTCGGGCTCGGAGATCTCCGTGCTCTCGATCACGCCGTGGGGCTCGCCCTCTGCCGAGACGGTCGTCTCGATGGTCTCCGGCCCCTTGGTCGCGCCAGCCTTGTGGCAGCCAGCCAGGATGAAAGTGCAAGCCACGAGAAACGCCGTGATGCTGCGCATGACCACCTCCGTCGCGCACATGCTACGGCCGCCCGGGACCGGCTGCAACTATCGAGGAAGGGCCCTGTCGCCGGGCCGCGAGAGGAGGCGCGTGATGGTGGACGCGACGTAGCTGCGGAGGAAGGAGAAGATGATCCTGGGGTCGAAGTACGGGTTCGCCGTCGCCCCGTAGGCGCTCATCAGGAGGACGTGCTCGGCCGCCGAGACCGGGCATCCCCGCACGCAGATCCACGGGCGGTTCGAGGAGAGCGCCGCGTTCAGGTACGTCTTCAGGATCTTCACGGTCATGTCCTCTGCGCGTGCGTGGTGCACGTCGCGCCGCGACCTGTCCACGTACGTGGACTCCAGGCTCACGCGCTCGCCGCCGATCGTGCCGTCGAACCGCACGCGGTCGCCGACGAGGAGCACCCGCTCGCCGGGCCGCGCCGGGATGTGCCTGCCCCGGCAGTCCCCGTAGACTATGTGCATGGTCCTCACCCTGGACTTCACGTCCGGCTGGACCTGGCGGATGATGTCGATCGACTCCTCGGCAGCGCCCGGGCACCCTCCCCAGCAGTAGTCGGATCTGCCCGGATCCGGCGGCGGCCCGGAGTACGCGCTGATGGGGGTGGCCGCGAAGAAGTGCTCCACCGGGATGCGAGCCTCGCCGAAAAGGGTGCCCCGCCCGCGGGCCTCATCGAGAGTCACGTCCCCGCGGATCTCGATCGAGCGCTCGTCGAGCGTGCCGAGCCCTGCAGCCGCAGCCATGCGGATGTGGTCGATGCCGGCCGGGTCGCGCCCCAGGATCCTGCAGCACGTCGCGTCCACAGCCACGGGATCGATGCCTCCTATGACGAGGCCGAGATCGACCGGGTCAGGCGTGAGCATGCGGCCCGTCCCGCCGACGATGCCGTCGATCAGGCACAGGGACGGGCGCGCGGCCGAGTGGAGATCCACGATCTTCTCGTCGAGCCTGTAGTCGTGGTCGACGAGCCTGTGCGCGTCGTCCTGTATCCCGATCCAGTTCTTGAGGGCGAAGGTGACCGTGGTCCACGGGTGGGTCTTGAACTTCGGGCAGCTCACCAGGAAGTCGGCGCGCACCACGGGCTCCGGGAGGTAGATCGACGGGCGCAGCCTGCCCTCGCCGCGCAGCGCGACCTCGACCTGCCGCACCTCGTCGAAGTACACGGGCCTCGCCCGGTGACGCTCGATCACTTCCAGGTAGCCGGCCTCGTCGAAGGCGTACCGCGTGGGGATGGTGATCCCGCACCGCTCGCCCACGGCGATGGGCTCCGGGCCGTCAATCGCGGTGTCCTCGATCCCCGAGAGCACGCCGTCGAGGAACTCCGGCCGCGTGTACGCGTGCGGGAATAGCTCGGCGTGGGCGATGACCGTGTTCGGCTTGACCAGGATCCTGCCGCGCGGCCTGAGCTCCAGCCCGGATATGGTGGCGCGCACGACCTCCCGGATCCTGGCGACATCGTAGGATCGAACGTTCCACAGGTATACGGGCGCCGGGAAGGCCACGAGCCTCATTTACGCAACGCCGGGGAGAAAGGCAAGCGGCAGCGGGGCTTGCGGCCAGGGCCGAGTACGGTCAGGATGTCGCCGTGGCCGAGAGCACCGTGCATCGCTTCTTCGCGCCGACCGGCAAGGGCCTGCCTCCCCTGCTGTCCGCCGAGATCGAGGCTCTGGGTGGACGCTCCGTCGAGCGGCGCCTGGCCGGGGTGTCCTTCGAGGGAGACCTCGCGACCGGGTACCGCGCGTGGATGTGGTCGCGCACCGCGTCGAGGATCCACCTCGTGCTCGGCCGCTTCGACGCGGCCGACGGCGATGCCCTCTACGAGGGTGCGAGGTCCATAGGCTGGAAGGAGCACGTGCACCCCAAGGGCACCCTGGCCGTGGACTGCACCGCCACCAGGTCGCCGATCACGCACACGGGGTTCGCCGCGCTCAGGCTGAAGGACGCGATCGTGGACGTGCTGCGCGAGAAGCGCGGGTCGCGGCCCTCGATCAGGACGTCGAGGCCTGACGTGCGCATCAACCTGCACCTCGAGGAGGGTCGCGCCATCGTGGCCGTGGACCTCGCCGGCGAGGGACTGCACAGGCGCGGGTACAGGACGGAGAAGGGAGAGGCCCCGCTCAGGGAGAACCTGGCCGCGGCCATACTGCTCCTCGCCGGATGGCCCGATCGCGCCCTGGCAGGCGATGCCCTCGTGGACCCCATGTGCGGCTCCGGCACTTTCCCGGTGGAGGCCGCGCTCATGGCGGCGGACGTCGCCCCTGGCCTGGGAAGGGAATACCTCGGCTTCGAGGGATGGGTGGGCCACGACGCCGTGGCCTGGCGCGAGGTGCTCCGCGAGGCCAGGGCCAGGGCAGAGGCCGGCCTCGCAAGAGCCCTCCCGTTGATCGCGGGCACGGACATGAGCAGGGACGCGATCCGGACCGCGCGCGCGAACGCGGCAAGGGCC
>CAZGVR010000510.1:0-2801 GCA_964528945.1 uncultured Myxococcales bacterium | reverse complement strand
GCGTCGAAGGTCATCGCCTGCTCCAGGAGCGGGACGAGTGCGTGGGTCTTGTCGAATGGGCACTCCCGCCAGGTGAGGTATGCCTTCAGTGCCTTCTCCGCCGCCTGCTGGCAGTGGAACACGACGACGTCGCGCAACGGATCGTCGCCCGCGTTCAGTCGCTCGGCGGCCTTGATGTCGTGGGAAGCCTTCGTGAGCCAGGCACGGACCTCGTCCAGTAGCTCAGGCTGCATACAGGAGCCTTCCCTCGCGGTGCACGGTCGCCGGCAGTGAGCACGCGACCGCGAGCTTGCGGTCGAATTCCGGCTTGGTGAAGACCAGGACGTCCACTGCCATGCCGATGCCGCGCAGGGCCCGGAGCGCGATCCGGTCCCTGGCGTATCCCGGGAGGTCCGACTCCGGGACGATTACCAGGAGATCGACGTCGCTGTATTCGCCATGGTCGCCCCTGGCCCTGGAACCGAACAGGTACACTTTCTCCGGGTGCAGCACGTCTACGAGGCGTTCTATCGCAAGAGCGAGGAGCCCATCTTTCCCATCGCCATCCATGGTTTCGCGTCCCGTCTCGAAACATATCGCATGCCCTTCACACAGGCAAGGAAAGACATCGGCGTTCCTCGGCACGTTGCGCGGTTCATCCCCACGTGCGTGGGGAGCGCTCGTTCGTCCAGTCGTCATCCGTGCGCACGAGCGAGGGTGCGATCTCTCTTCCTTCGTACGGTGACCGCCGGGGACCCCGCGAGAGACATGCCTCACCCTCCCCCCTACGGGGCCATGTGCCGCCGGTGAGCCCTCGGGCGCACATGATGCCCCGGCCCCGCGATTCCCTCCCCGCGTCCCCACCTGGGATCGTGCCCAAGTGGCACGGCCATGCCGTATCGGCATTCCCAGTAGCGTGAGTCACGGTTCAGGGCTTGATGCCCATCTCCGCGTGAACGCAGCGGATTGTAGGTGTCCGGTGCACGGCACGGCCGTTGCGCTGTGTCCGTGGCATGACGACCGGCAACAAGATGGCGACGATCACGAAGGCCGCGTTCCTCGCAATCCTGCTCTCTGCTGCGCTGCGGCCGGAAGACGCACACTCGGGCGCCTTGCAGGCGCCCGGGAACCAGGAAGCCTCACACTCGGGCGCCTTGCAGGCGCCCGAGTGGTCCGAGTCCTGGTTCGCGTTCTCGCGGCCGCTGTCCGAGCCGGGGTGGTACCCGGCGCGCGCCGAGTCACTGATGGGGCTGTGGACCTGCCTCGAGTGCGACGGTCAGGGCTCGTCCGTGCTGCCTTCCCTCGCGGTCTACTACGCTGCCTCCCTCGCGTTCGATCGCCCGGGATCCTCGTCCTCGTCCCCGGCATCCTCGGCCGGGTTCATCCTCGAGGCGGTCCGTACGGCTCCGGCTGGCAACCCTTCGGCTGTTCTTGCCCTCGGCTGGGTCACCGTGGACCACGAGGAATGGTCCGGGCTCCGGTTCTCCCTCTTCGGCAACTGGTCCTCGGCCCGCTTCACGGGCGTCCAGTGGTCCACCGGGCTCAACTACGCCGCCGACGTCGTGGGGCTCCAGATCGGGCTGGTCAACGTGGCCGGCAACGTGAAGGGCCTCCAGGTCGGGCTCGTGAACGTGTCCTCGTCGCCGGACGTCGTGCAGATCGGCCTGGTCAACCTCCGGCCGCGCGGCTGACCCGCCCGCACCCGCGCCAGCGAATTGACCCCGGCCTGCATGTGATGTAAATCCCCCCTGTCCCGATGAGCAAGAACTGGTTCAGCTTCGCGGCCCGCCTGTCGGGGATACATTCCAGGCGGTACATCATCGTCCTCCTGGTCGCCGCTGCCCTGTTCGGCCTGGGCACGTGGCAGGCGTTCCAGAACAAGATAAACGGCGACATCTCCGCGCTCCTGCCCGACGACGCGCCGTCTGTCCGCGCGCTCGACGACCTGCAGAAGCGCTTCGGCGCCACCAACTACCTGAACATCCTGTTCCTGGCGCCGGCGGACGAGGACATCTCTGCGGACATGGAGCGCGTGGCGGCCTCGCTCCTCGAGAGCGGGTACGCGCACAAGGTCGACTACAGGTGGGACGTGGACAAGCTCGAGGCCCAGGGCCTCTACTACCTGGAGATCTCGCAGCTCGAGAAGATCAGGGACTCGATTAAGGAGCGCATCCGCAAGGAGACGCTCCGGAACAACCCCTTCTACATCGACCTCGGCAGCGAGGAGGAAGCGGCCGCCGAGGCCGCGGCCGCCGCAAAGGAGGACGAGGCGCTCGCCTCGGAGTTCTCCGACCTCGGCAAGGTCCTGGACGAGTACGGGGAGGGGCTCGCGCTCGAGGGGGATCACGTCTACTTCCGCAAGGACGTGGACTGCCGATCGTCCTCGGGCGGGAAGGCGAAGTGCGCCCACCGCGTATGGGGAATGATCGTGACCCCCAGCAAGGGCGCCGCGGACATCACCTACGCCAAGTCGCTCGTCGACGAGGTGAACCGGCGCATCGCGGCCGAGAAGATCGACCCTTCGGTCAGGGTGCTGCTCTCGGGCCGCTACAACTACATGGCCACCGAGGCCAACAACGTGCTCAGCGACCTGAACCGGGTCACGACCGTGGGCACCGTGGTCGTGGGCGGAGTGGTCTTCGCCTTCTTCCCGAATATCCTCGTGCTGCTCCTCATCTTCGTGCCGCTCCTGATCGGGCTGGCCATGGACTTCGGCATCGTGCACCTCACGATCGGGCAGCTGAACGTGGTCACGACCGGGAACTTCGCGATCCTGTTCGGCATGGGCGTGGCCGTGCGCACGCTCGATCTCGTCCTCGTGG
>CAZGVR010000509.1:0-2803 GCA_964528945.1 uncultured Myxococcales bacterium | reverse complement strand
TGCTGCGTCATATTACGCGAGAGCCGGTGCACGTCGATGAGGTGTGCCGGGAGAGTGGCCTCCCGATCGCGACGGTCAGCAGCGTCCTGGCGCTACTGGAGCTGAAGGGGCTGGTTCGCCAGCTAGGACCGATGTCTTACGTTCGGGCCAGGGAGGCTCAGGCTGGCCACCGAGACGCCCATCCCCGGGCCGGGGCCGTCGAGCGGCACGGACCAGGGCGATCCCGGAGCATGGATGTGGACCTTGTCCGCGGGAGCGTCGGGCTGGGTGAAACCGCATCCCGCAGTCGCGCTATCGCTCGAGCCGGGGTTCAGGCTCGTGCACTACTTCACCGGCGACCTGATGATCGAGCCGGCGGCAAGGCTGGGGATCGGGCTCGTGCCCGTGGACATCCTCGAGATCGACCTGGCGGCCTGGTACCGGTACTACAGCTTCAGCCTGGCCAGGGACCAGCGGTTCCACGAGCCCGGGGCCGGGGCGCGGCTCGAGCTCGGGCCTGGCCCGCACGAGATCTTCCTGGGCTACTCCGTGTTCCCGAGGTTCATGCCCGGCCTGGAAGGTGGAAGGGAGATCGAGCACGAAGTGCGGCTCGGCTGGTCCGTGCGCATCCAGGGGATCCTGGGGCTGGGGATCCAGGCGTCCTACGGCACGGCGGGCGGGTCGGAGAGCTGGATGCGCTACGATGCCGCGACCGGGAAGCTGGGCCTGGACGTGGAGTGGAGGATCCTGGACGCCGGCGCCTCGTACGAGGCCGGGCCGGTCTGGTACGGCGGCGGGATCGGGCTCTCGCACTCGGTGGAGGCGTGGATCGGCGTGACTGCGCCCGGCTGGCTCAGGGTGGGGCTGAGCTACGTGCACGAGCGCCTCGACAGGATCAGGCATCTTACGGACGACGAGACCTACGCGCGGCACCAGGCGCTCCTCGTGGTCGGGTTCGCGTGGGGGATCTCGAACGCGGACGAGGGGCCCGGCGCCGGAGGCGAGGGCCACGACCTGGACGTGCCCGGATGGGTGGAGACGGGCGAGGGCGGGATCGAGTTCGCCTACCGCGACGGCGAGGCCGGGGCAGTGTCGGTCGTGGGGTCCTTCGACGGCTGGGACGAGGAATGGGTGATGGAAGGCCCGGACCAGGACGGGCTGTGGACGCTCGAGCTGGAGGTCGGGCCCGGGCTGTACGAGTTCCTGTACATGGTCGACGGCGAGGCGGTCTCGCCGCCAGGCGTGCAGCTGGTCCTGGACGGCATGGGCGGGCGGAACGGCCTGGTGCTCGTGGGCGAGTGAGGGCCTGGGCGCCGGGGCCTAGCTTGCCAGCCAGTCCTCGACCGAGAGCCCGGGCACGCGATCGAAGTGCCTGACGTTGCCGGTGGCGAGCGTCGCGCCGGCTGCGATGCAGATGGACGCGATCCTGAGATCGGGCTCCGACACCGGCGTGCCGCGCTTCATCATCACCGAGATCACGTCAGTGTCGAACACGATCATGCCAGCGGCGCGGTGTCGCGATCCGGCGAAAGGCGCGAGTCAGCGGGGACCCGAGTGCCAGCGCTCGATCTCCAGTCCCTCCCACTGATCGAAGCCGGCCGCGTCCGCCGTGACGAGGACGCAGCCCGCGGTGCGGGCCACGGCCGCGATCTGGCCGTCCACGAACGGGGGGACGTGGCCCGAGGCCTCCAGACGTGCTCGCTCGGCCGCGTGCCAGGCCGCGGCCGCCTCGTCGTAGGGGAGCACGGGGACCGTCCGGTGCACGACCTCGAACAGGTAGCGCTCGATCGCGCTCCGTCTGCGCGAGGGGCGGAGCCTCGAAGAACCGAAGACCATCTCGTGCCACACGGGCGAGGCTGTGACCACGGCGTCGCCGTGCATCTCCAGACAGCGCATGACGCCCGCGTCGGGCGACTTCCTGAGCGGCTCGGAGAGCACGTTCGTGTCGAGAAGGTAGCGCCTCCTCAAAGCTTCACCTTCCGTCCCGGAGCGCGATCCCGGACTCCCGGGAACGGATCGCCATCGATCCCCACGGCCGGGATGCGTTCCCTCCTGCGGAAGCGCACGACAGCGGGCCAGAATGAGCCCGGACGACCTCTGAGCCTCTCGTACTCGCGCAGGGATACCAGCACCGCGATCGGCTTCCCGCGCCTCGTCAGCCGGACCGTGCGTCCCGCCTCGACCTGCCTGAGCAGTGCGGTCATCCCGTCCCGCGCCTCCGCTATCGAGATCGTATCGTCCACCTCGTCACCTCATGGCCATCTTTCATGGCCATATTAGCCCGGGCCGCGAGGAGTGGCAAGCAGGGGGGCCGAAAGGCCGACCCTATGGAGCGCACGCAACCGAAATGCTATCGTCCACGCGATGGCGAAGGAAGGAAGCGGAGACGCGGACAGGGCGGCAGGGATCCGGGATCTCCTCGCGGCGCGGCGGATCGCGGTGGTCGGCGCGAGCGACGAGAGCTACTTCGGGGACAGGCTGCGCGAGAACCTTGCGCGAGGCGACAGGTCGATAGAGGTCCTTCCCGTCCATCCGCGCTCGCGGAAGGTGTGGGGGAAGCGAGCGTGGCCGTCGCTGAAGGCGCTGCCAAAAAAGCCGGACGTCGCGTTCCTGCTCGTACCCGCGCCGGAGGTTCCGGCCGGCCTGAGGGAGGCTTCCAGGCTCGGGATCCGCATGGCAGTGGTCCTGGCGCAGGCCGGGAGCCAGAAGGAGGAGGAGGCGCTGCTGCGCGCGTGCAGGACGCCGGGCATGATGGTGCTGGGGCCCGAGTCCATGGGCATCGTGGACGTGCCTGCAAGGCGGTTCCTCTTCTGCGGGAGGCTGC
>CAZGVR010000508.1:0-2812 GCA_964528945.1 uncultured Myxococcales bacterium | reverse complement strand
GATGCAGCGCGTGGGACAGATCCATGCGCACGCGCCGCACCCGATGCATTCGCGGCCCTCGTCCTCGCCGAACGGGAGTGTCACCCGCTTGGACCCGCCCCTGCCAGCCATGCCCAGCGCGTGAGCACCCACCACCTCGGCGCACACGCGCGCGCAGAGCCCGCACAGGATGCAGCGCTCGTCCCCCGCGCCCTCCCTGAGGCCGCCCGCGGACTCGACGCCCAGACGCGCGGCCAAGGCCCGGATCTCGGGGGAGCGCGGCGCGCGCGCGAGGTGGAGCCTGACGACCGACCGCCGCAGATCCTCGACCCTCGGGGTGGACGTGCGCACCGTGATGCCGCTCATCACGGGGTAGTCGCACGCGGTCACGATCCTGGTGCGCCGTCCCTCGGCCACCTCCACGAGGCACAGCCTGCACGAGGCATAGGGCCGCACACCGTCCTCGTGGCAGAGCGAGGGCACGTCGAACCCTGCCCTGCGCGCCGCGGGCAGCAGCATGCCGCCGGCGAGCGCAGCCACCTCCTCCCCGTCGATCCGCAGGATCACGATTTCGCGGCCGCGGCTCATCCCTGCCCCCCCCCGTCCCTGCCCGCGAGCCAGGCAGCAGCGGATCTGCCGGCCGCAATGCCCGAGGCCACGGACTCGACTACGTTCCGCGGGCCGGTCGTGACCTCGCCGGCCGCGAACACTCCCGGCATGCCCGCGCACGAGGTCGAAGGATCCACCGCGAGCGTGCCGAGCGGCGTGAGCGCCGCGTCGCCGAGCGCGGCGAGCGCCTCCCAGTCCGGCTCTCGCAGCCCGGTGCGCACGAGCAGGGACGCGGACACGGCCTTCACGGGCCCCGACCGCCTGGGCACGACGCGGCCGCCGCCGGCCGGGACCTGCTCGCAGCCGCTGAGCCTCACCGAAAGGCCCCTGCCCTTCCTGGCAACCCCGACGACCGCGGTCCCGTCCATGATCTCGACGCCCTCGAACACTGCCTTGCCGATCGTCCCCAGGTCGCCGGCCATCCTGCTCCTGGGCCACGCCGTAGCCAGCACGACCCTCTGCGCGCCCAGCCGGATCGCGGTACGCGCCGCTGCCAGTGCGGGCGCGCCCTCGCCTTCCACGATCACTGCACCCTCGATCCTGGAGATGAGCCCTGCTCCCGCGTCCCTCATGAAAGCGAGCACGCTCACGACCCCCTCGGGCTGGCCCGACGATCCCCCCGGCGGAAGGACCGTGAGCCCGGCCCCGATCGCGATCACGACCGCGCGCCGGCCGCCGTCCCAGAGCGCGCGCATGTCCGAGGCCAGATCCACCTCGACCCCTGTCTCGATGACCACGCCCGAGGCCCGGATGCGATCTATGTCCGCGTCCAGGACCTCGCGCGGGAGATCGAACGCGGGTATGCCGCGCCGCAGAAGACCGCCCGGCTCCTGGTCGCGCTCGAGCACTAGCGTCCGCTTCCCAGCGCGCGCGAGCACGGCCGCCGCGGCCAGCCCTGCCGGCCCGGATCCGACCACCACGGCTCTCGAATCCTCGTGAGCATGCATGAGATCCATTACCACCCTCTTCCCGGCCCGCTTCTCGGGCCGCCCCTCTCCCTCGAGGGAGAGGGGCTGGGGAGTGGGTGGTAATGGAACCTGATTCTCGAACGGGGCACCCTTCAGGGAACGTATGGAAACCGGCTCGTCGAGCCTGCCGCGCACGCAGGAGCGCTCGCAGTACCTCGAACACACGCGCGAGAGGACTCCCGGCAGCGGATTGTCATCGAGGATGATGGCGGCCGCCCTCGACGTGTCGCCCGAGGCGATAGCCGCGACATAGCCCGGAACGTCCTGCCCGAGCGGGCACGCGGCCCTGCAGGGCGGCACTGCCCGGATGGCGCGAGCGCCCGGGAACGGGTAGCCGCGCGCGATGCGGCCCCTGAGCGAACCCTCCTCGGAGCGCTCCTCGTGGTGCACCCACGCGGGGCACGCCTGCCTGCACGCCCCGCACGGCAGGCACTCGGCCGCTCTCCACACCGGGTGGTGCGTGCGTCCCGCGACCGTCACCTGCCGCCTCCCGAGCGCAGCCGCTCCCCTATGCCGTACCCGAGATCGAGCAGGCGCGCGTTCCTCTCGCCGAAGCGCGTGGGAAACGCCTTGGCCACGACGGACGCGAGATCTTCGAGCCCGATCGCCCCGGTCAGCCCAGCCACCGCGCCCAGCATCACGATGTTCGCGCCCTGGGCCGATCCGCCACCCGAGTCGAGGGCGGCGCGAGTGGCCGCGACCTCGTGGTGCGCGCGGGCGTCGCCGGGATCGGGCCGCACGTAGTACCCGTCGTAGAGCACGACGCCCGACCCGGCCGCTCCAGGAAGGTACGCGCGGTAGGCCTCGTCGCTCATGACCGCGAGCACGTCGGGCCTGTGCACGTGGGGGAAGTCGATCTCACCTGCGCGCGCGAGGACCACGTCGGCACGGCACGCGCCGCCCCTGGCCTGAGACCCGTACGACGACGACCCGGCCGCGGCCAGGCCCGCGCGGGCCGCGGCCTCGCCGAGGAGCGCGCCGGCCATGACCACTCCCTGGCCGCCCAGCCCGGCGATCCTTATCTCCACGCGATCACCCACGGCGCCACTTTCCGATCACGAACCTGGCCCGGCGCTCGTCCGGCGAGAGCGACCTCGCCTCCTCCTCGGTCACGCACAGCGAGTCCATGAAGTCGAAGAGCCCTGGGACGGTCTCGTGCCTGTTGCGCCTGCCGTACTGGGTCGGGCAGGGGGAGATCGCCTCCACGTAGCCCATGCCCTTCACGCGGATCGCCTCCTGGATGGACTCGACGAGCA
>CAZGVR010000507.1:1248-2814 GCA_964528945.1 uncultured Myxococcales bacterium | reverse complement strand
AGCCCGGGCTGGGTGCGCGAGAGGTAGTCGAGGACCGAGGCGGCCGCGGCCAGGGACCGGGCCGTGGAGCCCTCGCCAGGCCTGTCCAGGGCCGAGCCGGGCAGCAGATCCCGTAACCTGGCGATGGCCTTTCCCGCATCCAGGTAGTCCCTGGTCGCGGCGTAGGACGTCCTCACCGCGCGCGGCACCTTCTCCGCGAGGAGCTTTCCCAGTGCCTGCCAGGCAGGCGGGACGAGGATCTCGCGCGGGCCGAGCCGGGCCAGCTCGCCGGAAAGCTCGGTGTCGTCCGCGGCCTCGACGGTGATCATCTCGCCGGTGGAGATGTCGGCCGCGGCGAGCCCGTAGGGGCCGCAGCAGGAGGCCGGGTCAGAGGGCACGACGCAGGCCAGGTAGTTGGCGCGGCCCGCGTCCAGGATGTCCGTGTCCACGTTCGATCCGGGGGTGACCACCCGGACCACGCCTCTGGCCACTATGCCCTTCGCGGTCGCCGGATCCTCGAGCTGCTCGCAGATCGCGACCTTGAACCCCTGGTCGAGGAGCCTCTCGAGGTACGTCTTCACCGAGTGGAACGGGACCCCGCACATCGGGACCGGGTTCTCCGCGTCCTTGTCCCTGCTCGTGAGCACCAGCCCGAGGGCCTTGGAGGCCGCGATCGCGTCGTCGAAGAACATCTCGTAGAAGTCGCCCAGCCTGAAGAAGAGCAGCGCGTCCGGGTAGCGGCCCTTGACGTCGAGGTACTGCCTCATGACGGGGGTCTCGTGGCTCGACGCGGCTCTGGCCATCGGGCCAAAGCTATACTATGGTATGCGAGGACTAGTCGAGAGCAAGGAGTAGGGACATGAAGACAGCATTCACGATGCTCCTGGGCGTTGCGTCGATCGCGATCCTCGGCTGCGGAGGCACGATGTCCTTCGCGCTCGACGGCACGGGCGACACGGCTGCCGACACGACCCCCACGGACACGGGCGCCGACACGGTTGTGGACACCGCCGTGGATCCGGGGACGGACACGGACACGGACCTTCCCGTCGACACCTCGGTCGACACCGCGATGGACACCGGCGAGGACACGGCCGTGGACACCGCGGTGGACGTGCCGCCCGACACGACGCCGGGGCAGTGCTCGGACGGGATCGACAACGACGGCGACAACCTAGTGGACATGGAGGACTTCGACTGCGTGGATCCGTCCGATCCCCTCGAGGGCCCGGAAGGCGGGCCGGGAACGTGCACGGTTGACAACCACTGCCTGGGCGGGTGGGAGGAGTGCGACGCCGCGACCCACCTGTGCTACACGCCTCCCCAGGGCGTGGTCTGCGAGGGCTGCTACAACAGCACGAACTGCGGGGACGGCGTCTCGGGCGACGATCCGAACAGGGACTACTGCGTGTACTACGGCATGGGCGGCGGCGAGTGCACCAAGGACTGCGACACGGACGCGGACTGCCCCAGGGGCTTCAACTGCCTGGACAACGACGGCATCCTGATGTGCCTGCCGCGCGCTGGCACGTGCGGCTACCTCGCGGACGTCGTGGGAACCACCTGCGGGACCGACTCTGACTGCGG
>CAZGVR010000507.1:0-1238 GCA_964528945.1 uncultured Myxococcales bacterium | reverse complement strand
GCTACAACCTGCCATGCAACGCGGGCACGTGCACCACGGACTGCGTGATCGAGCACGACTGCCGGGGCGACATGAGCTGCGTCGGGGGGTTCTGCGTGCTCGACTGATCCCGCCTCGCCTCCGGCATCGACCCTCTGCTATTATCGGAAGCCGTGAGCACGGACGTAGAAACCATCTGCCGGATACTCGTAGACGCGGGGCTGCTGAAGCCCGAGCAGCGCCGCCTGGCCCTCGAGAGGGCAGACGTGCAGCACTCGAGGCTCCTCACGCAGGCAGCGCCGATCGGCGAGGGGCGTCGCAAGGTCAAGCCGAGGGTGTCGCCGGCCCAGGTCCTCGCGTCCATGCGCTTCGAGCTTCCGGACGGGAGCGGGCGCATGCTCGGCGAGGACAGGATCGTCGAGGCCGTGGCAGCCAGCAGGGGCTGGCAGTACGAGAAGATCGACCCCCTGAAGCTGGACACGAGGCTGGTCACGAGCACGCTCTCGCTGCCGTTCGCGAGGAAGCACTCGGTCATGGCGCTCAGCCTGAAGGACGGGGCCCTCAAGGTGGCGATGGCCGATCCGGAGGACCGGCCGCTGATCGAGGAGATCCGCAAGGTCACCGGGTTCGACGTCCAGGCCGTGGCCTCTGCGCAGTCCGACATCCAGAAGGTCATCACCGAGGTCTACGGCTTCTCCAAGTCCGTGAACGCGGCCCACGCGCAGATGACCCAGGGAGTCGACCTGGGGAACCTGGAGCAGCTGGTCAGGCTGAAGAAGGTAGAGGACATCGAGGCCGACGACCGCCACATAGTGAACGCGGTCGAGTACGTGCTCCACTACGCCTTCGACCAGCGGGCCTCGGACATCCACATCGAGCCCAAGAGGGACTCGAGCCTCGTGCGCTTCAGGATCGACGGCGTGCTGCACGACATCTACCGCATGCCGAAAGCCGTGCACTCCGCGGTCGTGTCCCGCCTCAAGACCATGTCGCGGCTCGACATCGCCGAGCGGCGGCTGCCGCAGGACGGCAGGATAAAGACGCGCCGCGAGGAAAGGGAGGTCGAGATCCGGGTCTCCACGCTGCCCACCGCGTTCGGCGAGAAGGTGGTCATGCGGATCTTCGATCCCGGGATGATGGTCCACGATCTCACGGACCTGGGCATGTCCGACGCGGATCTCAAGACCTGGGAGGCGTTCATCTCGAACCCGTACGGCCTGATCCTGGTGACCGGGCCCACGGGCAGCGGCAAGACCACG
>CAZGVR010000506.1:0-2822 GCA_964528945.1 uncultured Myxococcales bacterium | reverse complement strand
GGGGCCACGGAGTCGAGGACCACGTAGGACACGGGCTTGATCACGTCCTGGTCGAACTCGAACTGGATCGTCTTCTTGATGATGATCTGGTCCTTCTTGATTACGACCAGTTCCTTCTTCGGCTTCTTGGACAGGGAGATGTCCACGGCGGCCTCGTCCCCGGCTGGCGCGTTCACCTGCACCTGCTTGGAGAACCAGCCCTCCATCTCCGCCTTCACCACGTAGTCGCCGGCCTCGAGCTCCATCTCGAAAAGGCCCATCCCGTCCGTGGTCGCGCTCTTGGCGTCGGGGCCGTCCGCGAGCACTGTCACGTCCGCGAGCGGCTCGCCGTCGGCGGAGTTCACGACCTTGCCCTTCATGGTCGAGAGCTTGGGCATGGGCCTGAGCTTGCACTCGAGCTCCTTGTCGCCGGTCGCCTCGAGGGTGACCGCGCAGTCGATGGGCTCGAAGTACCAGTTGGCCTTCACGCCGACCGCGAACGTGCCGGCCCAGAGCGGCCATGAGGTGTAAGTGCCGTCCTCGCGCGTGATGATCCTGTTGAGATCCGCGACCTGCGCGCCTGCCTCGTCGAAGAAGGTGATCTCCGCGTCGGCGATGCCCGCGCCCGTGTCCGCGTCCACGACGCGCCCGAGGACGTGCGGCGGCGGCGACGGCTGCGTCGGCGCGCCCTCCTTCACGACCTCCTTCACGGTCTCCTTCTCGATCTCGATGATCTCCTTCTTCTGCGCGAAGGCGTAGCTCGCGCCGAAGTAGATGTCGTAGAGCGTGTTGGCCGGAAGCTCGCGCACGTGCGTCTTCGTGCCGACCAGCCCGATGTCCGCCGCGACCAGGAAGGAGAGCCCTGGCACGGGCGGCGGCTGGAACCGGAAGCCCAGCGTGAGATCCATGGGGAAGGCCGCGAACCCCTCGACGTCCAGGCAGGAGTCGTCGTCCGGGAAGGCCGTGTAGCCCTGCTGCAGGCAGTCGAAGCCCTGGCGGTTCACCGGGACGTCGAGCGTCCACTCCAGGAACGGGTTCACCCACGGGGTCGTGAAGTCGAAGGCGAGCGCGATCTTGAAGTAGTCGTTGCGGTTCACGTCGAGCGCGAACCGCTCGAACCGCATGATGTACTGGGGGTAGCCCGCGGCCTCGGTCATGGACTTCTCGCGCCCCTTGACGAGCTTGGAGCTGTTGTCGAAGTCCCAGCCGAGGTTCAGGTGGATCCGGAGCGGGAAGTTGGTCGCGGGCTTCAGGTCGAAGCTGTTGGCGAGAACGAGCTCCACCGACGTGGCCGGCCAGTGGAATCCCACGGACCCGACCGTGGTCAGGAGGGGCGGCGCCTCGGCGAGCGCGATCGTGTAGAAGTCGGTGATCGGGTAGAGGCCCTTCACTCCGATCGTGGTGTCGCCGAGCGTCTGGAAGAGCTGCGGCTTCTGGATGTCGAGGTTCGTGGAGTTCGCGTAGGAGTCGATGGCCGCCCACAGCTCGAGGTACTTGACCGGCGTGAACCGGAAGTGGGCCGCGCCCTGGATCCGCTCGTGGTCGTCCTTCACGTCGTGCGTGTACAGGAACCCCTTCTTGAGGAAGAAGGACACGTTGAACCCCACGGACCAGCTCATGGGGCTGCCCGAGCCGGCCGCCATGGTGTGCACGAGGCCCGAGTACCCCATGGTGCTCGGGTACTCCAGCCACTGGCCCTCCGCGAGCTTGAGATCCTTCTTGCCCTTGTCGTCCTTGCCCGCATCGTCGCCCTCGGCCTGCTCCCCATCGCCTTCCTCGGCCTCGGTCGACTCGCCGGAGATGTCGGCGAGAGCGGAGTCGACCTCGTGCTCACCGCCCGGGTCCTCGGGCACCATGCCCTCGAGGGCGCTGGTGTCCAGATCCTCCTCGTCCTGGGCCCAGACCATCCCGGGGAGCGCGCCCATCCCGATGGCCGCGACAAAGCAGATCGCCCACTTCACACGCCTGTTCTCCATGGCCTCGCTCCTAGTCTGGGTGTCCACCCCTCACAGGTTTCGCCAACGCTAGTACGAAATCACCGCTCGATCAACTCGTTTGCAGGGCCCGTCAGCCACGGCACGATTGCAGGCTCCAGGTGCACGGATCACTCAGAGCAACCCGCCGAGCAGCGACAATCCCAGGATGGCGGCGCCGGGCAGCACGTCGGCCGCGGGCCTCACGGCCGCGGGCGGCAGCCAGCCGCTCAGCCAGGACTCGGGCGGAAGCCTGAGGATCCCCATGGTCACGAAGGCCACGGCGCAGGACGCGGCCAGCCATGCCGGCGACAGTCCCGAGCCGAGGGCCACCATGATTCCTGCCACGCGGCCCAGCACCGGCTCGCGCCTTGGCCGCTGCATGCCCATGCCCGACCACCCGGCCGCGGCGGCAGCGCCGAACAGCAGGATGGCCGCGCCTGCCGCGTAGGTCACGAAGCCGAGCCCGGACCGGAGGATCGCGGCTCCCAGCCCCACGAGATCGGAAAGGGGGGACGCCACCCTGGCAGGGAGACGGCCGATGGGGCCCAGCGAGGCGATCTGCGCGGCCAGAGCCTTCATTGCCCGCTTGCCGGTGGGGGCTGCGCCCCCCCCGGAGCCGCCCCGCTTGCCGGTGGGGGCTGCGCCCCCCCCGGACTCCCCCCTCCGGGGATGTAGCCCTGCGGCGGGCGGATGCCGTGCCCGTGGTCAGCGGCCTTCTCGAGGCTCTCCTGCTCCCTGGCGATGTTCTCACGAAGCCAGTCGTCCATGGCCTTCTCGCGATCCACGAGCACGCACGCCTGCTTCTCGATGCCCTGCCTCAGGTCCGGGAGCCTTGCCACGAGCATGGTGACCGACCCGTTGCCTCCC
>CAZGVR010000505.1:0-2822 GCA_964528945.1 uncultured Myxococcales bacterium | reverse complement strand
TGGTCGACGCCAACATCCTCGTCTACTCAAAGGTGTCGGACCTGGAGCAGCCCCGGCCGGCGCGCAGGTGGCTCGCGGATCGCATGAACTCGCAAGACCGGGTCGGGCTTCCCTGGCCCAGCCTGCTCGCCTTCGCCAGGATCGTGACCAACCCGCGGATCTTCGCCAGGCCGTTCGACGGCCCGGCGGCATGGGGACAGGTGGACGAATGGCTGTCCCTTCCGCGCGCGTGGATCCCTCTCCCCACTGAAGGCCACGCCTCGATACTCGGCAAGCTCGTGAGGGAGACGAGGGCGACCGGAAACCTCCTCCACGACGCCCACCTCGCGGCGCTCGCGATCGAGCACGGCCTCACCCTGTGCAGCGCCGACGGGGACTTCGCGAGGTTCCCGGGCCTGTCCTGGGTGAACCCGCTCGCGCCGGGCGGCTAGGCAGTATTGACCCGGCGGCCGTTCGCTGGAATAAGCTATCCGTCACGGGCCTGTCCGGGCCCTTCGGAGGGTGAGATGGAAGCAGGCACTCCAAGGAAGAGCAGGCTCCTGCCCGAGAACGCCTATCGCGAGCTCGAGCCCGGGGAGACCTACGAGCCGGTCGTGCCTGCCGGGAGCGACATGGCCCAGGTCACGGTGCGGGCCGTTCTCATCGGGATCGCCATGGTGCTCGTGTTCACGTTCGCGGCGGCCTACATCGGGCTCAAGGCCGGCAACGTGATCGAGGCCGCCATACCGATCGTGATCCTCGCCGTGTTCCTCGGCAAGATCCCGCGAAGGAAGAACACGCTGCTCGAGAACGTGATCATCCAGTCCATCGGCCAGGCGTCGGGCATCGTGGTGGCCGGCGCTGTCTTCACCATACCCGCCCTCTACATCAACGACCTCGAGCCGAACCTGCTCCACATCTTCCTTGCGTGCTCGCTCGGCGGGATCCTGGGCATCGTGCTCATCGTGCCGCTGCGCCGGTACTTCGTGAAGGACGAGCACGGCAAGCTCCCGTTCCCGGAGGCCACGGCCATCAACCAGATCCTGGTCTCGGGCGAGGAGACGTCCGGCAGCGGCGGCAAGGTGCTGCTGCTCTCCTTCGGCCTGGGCGCGGCCTACGACCTGATCGTGGAGACCGTCCACCTGTGGAACCAGCACATCAACACGAAGGTGATCCTGGGATCGGCCGGGAGGTGGCTGGCTGACCTCAGGATGGAGCTGCAGCTCAACGCCTCGGCCGCGCTCTTCGGCCTCGGCTACATCATCGGCATCAAGTACGCGGCGATCATCGCCGCTGGCTCCGTCCTCTCCTGCATGGTCCTGGTCCCGCTCGTCGCGCACTTCGGGTCGGGCATGGATAGACCGCTCATGGAGGGCCACGCGCTCGTGAGGGACCTCGGCGCGGCCGGGATCTTCACGCTCTACGTGAGGCCGATCGGGATCGGCGCGATCGCGGTAGCCGGGTTCATAGGCATCATCAAGATGGGAAGGATCATCATTGGCTCGCTGGGCCTGGCGTTCAAGGGAGCGGGCAAGGGCGCGAGCGATGGGGCCGTTCAGCGCACGGACAGGGACCTCAAGCCGACCACGGTGCTCGCGATCGAGGGAGCCTGCATCCTGGCCATGGCCGCCTTCTTCTGGTACATCAGCGGCTCGGTGAAGATCGCGGTCCTGGGCACGATCATAGCGTTCGCGCTCGTCTTCCTGTTCACTCCCGTAGCGGCCAGGGCCATAGCGATCGTGGGCGTGAACCCGGTCTCGGGGATGACGCTCATAACGCTGATCATCTCGTGCGTCGCCCTCGCCGCCCTCGGCATCGGCAGGGACCCCAGGGGGCAGACGATCGCCCTCGTGATCGGCTGCACCGTGTGCACCGCCCTCTCGACCGCCGGCGGCTGCATCTCGGACTTCAAGATCGGCTACTGGCTGGGCGCGACGCCAAGGGAGCAGCAGCGCTGGAAGATGCTGGGCGCCGTGGTCGCCTCGGTCGCGGTCGGGCTCGTCATCATGATCCTGGCGAAGAGCTACGGCTTCACGGTGCTCAACGAGGCAGGCCAGAAGGTGGCCAACCCCGACCTTCCTGCCCCGCAGGGCAACCTGATGGCTGCCATCGTCACCGCGCTGCTCGGTGGCGAGGACCAGCCCTACCTCCTGTACGCGCTCGGCGGCCTGGTGGCGATCCTCCTCGAGATGGCCAAGGTCCCGCCGCTCGCGTTCGCCCTGGGCATGTACCTGCCGATACAGGTCAACATGGCCGTGTTCGCCGGCGGGTTCGCCGCCTGGGTGGTGGGCAGGACGGGGCGGACGGCCGAGGTCAAGGCCGCCCGCGCCGAGCAGGGCACGCTCATAGCATCCGGGCTCCTCGCCGGCGCCGCGATCATCGGTACGATCGGGGCGACGCTCCGGCTCGATCTCCTCGGCAACGTGGCCGGGTACATGGACGTCTGCCGCTACTCGGCCGCGTTCGCCGGCAAGTACTTCGAGGCCGCCCCAGGACAGATGGTGAGCCTCCTCATGTTCGTCCTCCTCGGCGTCTCGTGCTGGGCAATTGCCCGCTGGGGCGCCGCCAAGGAGATGGAGTCCGGCGCGGATCGGAAGTAGCCCCCGATGTCGGGACACCTGGACGAGTACAGGCCGAAGTTCGATCACTACAGATCGCTGATGCCCCGGCGGGTGAGGCGGATCCTGCTCGTCTCCAACCTGTTCCGGGACGGCGACCCGGGGCGGCACATTACCATCGGCAAATACATCCTTCAAAATCTGACCATTCCCACGCGCGACCCCTTCTCTTACCCGATGACCGGCCAGCCGCTCACCCCGCACGCGTGGCTGGCGCAGGCCGCC
>CAZGVR010000504.1:0-2829 GCA_964528945.1 uncultured Myxococcales bacterium | reverse complement strand
GGACCCTGATGCCTGGAACTTCGCCTGATTGCACCCCCGCGTTCCTTGACGGAGCCGGTGAGCGTTGCTCCCGTTCGCCCGGCCTCGTCCTCGTTGTCGCGCTTTCTGCGGCAACACTTCTGTCCTGCTGGCCTTTGCGCGGCCCCAAGGAGGCCGGCCACGACACGAAGACCGGCTGCAGGCCAGGGAACGCAGCAGCCGTGATTGGCGAGGCGAGGAAGGTCTTCGTCCTCGACTTCTTCCTGGATGGCAAGCGGGCGGTCGCTGTGGTACACGGTGGATGATGGGATGCGGCCCAGGCAGCCGGTTCGCGCACGGCGGGATCGTGCTCGTCGTGCTGTCGACGGCCGACCTCCTTGTCGCGGCGCCCCGGATGCCCTTGCCGAGCGAGTCACCGAGGTCCTGTCCGAGGGCAAGCCCCTCGTCGTGACGGTCCACGTGGCCCTGTGCGACAACGAGAGCCAGGGGATCGTCAAGGTCAAGAATCCCAAGATCTGCGACGGGGACCGGCCGGGATCGAACCTCTACAGGGCCACGTCCGGCGGGCTGGCCGGCACCTTCGGCAAGGCCGGCTACGATCTCGTCCACGAGGAGAAGCACGACGAGGGAGACCTGGCGGTGCTCGGCGTGTTCTCGCGCACGTTCAAGGCCGGCAAGGGCCTCGAGAAGAAGGGATACGGCGGCAAGGTGAAGGTGCTGGTCGTGGGACTCGGCTACAGGGGCACGCGCATAGAGCGGGCCATGTCGGACTTCCTGTGGGCCGTGGGGCACGACGGGGGTCCGGGCATAACGCTCGACGACGGCACTTCGCTGCCGCCTGCAGGCGACAGCCACGTCGTCGGCTACATCGGCCACAACTACCTCATGGACGTGGGCGACGATGCCCCGCTTCTCTCGCAGGCCAACGGGGACGCGGAGCGGCACAGGGGCGTGTTCGCGCTCGCCTGCCTCAGCGACGATTACCTGCGTTCCACGCTCGACAGGCCCTGGACGCACATCATGGTGCTCAACAAGTCGTACGCCTATCCGGGTGCGTGGACCGTGGAGGGCCTCGTCAGGGGTCTCGTCGCGGGCAAGAACGGCAAGGGGATCCACCTGTCGGCGGCAAAGGCCTTCGCAACAGGCAAGGGCAAGCCGCTCTCGAAGATCCTGGGCTCCTTCACGCACGGGTGAAGGGGCGTGGACGACGGGCATCGAAAGGAGGGAAGCCATGTCCCATGAAGCATCGCTCGCTCGTGCCGTTCTGGAAATCCCGGATGTCGGGGGGGACTCCATGATCTCGGGTCCGGCCCGGCTCCCCGTCGCGGCCGCGCCGACAGCCATGAACGTGGCGCTGGCGATGGCGTGCGCGGTCATCCTGCCCGTCTGCGGGGCGGGGAAGGAGGTTGGGGGAGCCGCCGTGTGCAGCGCCTCCCCGGCTGCGGGTGGATGCGCCGATGGGCTCGCCTGCAACCCGGCCTTTTGCCCGCCGCTCTGCACTGCGCCGGGAGAGGACGGCGATCTATGCGTAGGCGATGAGCAGTGTGCTGACGACCACTTCTGTACTGCCTGGTGGGCGGGGGGCGCGGTGGCTGGTACGTGCCGGTCGAAGGGGACCACGGGGGATGCCTGCGAGTACGACAGGGCATGCCTCCAGCGGTTGTACTGCGATTATGATTATTCCCTGCACGAGGGTCTCTGCACGCCGCTCGCGGCGGCGGGAGAGGAGTGCTACGTCGACGGGCAGTGCCTCCACCCGTACGTGTGCATCGAGTCGGAATCGCCCGCAGTCTGCGCGGTCGGGATCGCGGAGGGCGGCGACTGCATCGACGACGAGGAGTGCGCAGCCGGCCTCCTCTGCAGGGAGCTTCCGGAATCATGGACGTGCGAGCGGAAGGGCGTGGATGGCGCCCGATGCGCGAGAACCGAGGAGTGCGCTTCCGGCTTCGCGTGCAGGTATCCGCCGGAAGGCGGCGAAGAGGGGACCTGCCTGCCCGGCGCAGACGAGGGTGACTACTGCGGGGATGATGGGGATTGCCTCCCGGCTGGCATGGTCTGCAACCACGCATTCGTGCCGTCCCTCTGCAAGCTCCCGGGCGGGGAGGGTGCGAGGTGCGACCTGTCCGATGACTGCGTGGGTGGACATCGGTGCCTGCCTTCGGAAGGGGGTCTCCTTTGCTTGCCCCCGAGCGCGGATGGCGGGCCGTGCAGGTATGACGAGGATTGCGCGACCGGACTGAAGTGCGCCGGGTCCGGCGACGGCGCAGGCCATGACTCCGGTGATGGCTCAGGCAGGTCGTGCTCGCCGCTGGGCAAGAAGAACGATCCGTGCGCCGAATACGATGACTGTGCGAAGGGCCTCTACTGCAACATGACGCTCGACGACCCGGTCTGCAAACCCGTGACCGGCGTAGGAAAGAAATGCGCGAACGCCCTGGAATGCGGGGAAGGCCTCTTCTGCTACGTGGCGAAGAAGCCGTGGACCTGCACGAGGAAGCGCGGCGAGGGCGATCCCTGCGCTCACGACGTGGACTGCGACAAGGGGCTGTATTGCGACATCTACGGCACGCCGTCCGCGTGCGTGCCGGACGAGAGATGCAAGTGGAGAGGCGACTGCGATGAGACCTGCGGGATCGAGGAGAGCGGGTGCGAGGAGGACGGCGCCCTCCCCGCGACGGATGTGGTTGCCGATGGACTCGCGGCCGCCCCTGCCCATTCCCTGACGCTATGTGTCCCGGCCGGGAAGAGCGGGGAGGGCGACCCGTGCAGGAGAACCGACGAGTGCGACCCGGGCCTCGCGTGCAGGTATCCGCCGGAAGGCGGCGAAGAGGGGACCTGCCTGCCCGGCGC
>CAZGVR010000503.1:0-2843 GCA_964528945.1 uncultured Myxococcales bacterium | reverse complement strand
TGAAGCCGGTGAGCGTCGCCTCCCAGCGCGCCCCGTGGTGGGCCGCGATCGCGCAGCCCCTCGACGCGCGGGCCGCCCGTGCCGCGAGGAGAGTCGTCCGTGCCATCTCTCGGTGGAGATCCGCGGCCCCACGCTCACCCAGCGCAGGCACCAGGCGGGTCTTCACCCTGCCGGGGACCGGGAACCTGGTGAGCACGACCAGCGTCTCGATCCTACCCGGCATCCTGACCCGCCATCTCGCGCATCCTCTCCCGCATGACGTACCAGAGTATGCGACGGCCGGCGCGGAAGGAACCCATGACGCTCCGGCTTATCTTGGACGACCCTCCCGCCCGCGGGCGGCAGCTGACCGGGATCTCGAAGACCGAAAGTCCCATGCGGGCGGCCTTGACCTGCATCTCGATGGTCCAGCCCATGTCCGGGTCGCTCATGCGCAGGTGCTCCAGCGCCTCGCGCCGCACGGCCCTGAGCGGCCCGAGATCCGTGTACCTCACGTGCCAGAAGCGTCTGACGAGGGCGCAGGTCAGGGCGTTGCCCATCCGCTGCGCCATCGTGAGCGCGCCCGGCGATGGGATGCCCAGGGTGCGCGAGCCGATGATCATGTCGGCGCCCTTCTCCGCCATGGCATCGACGAGGAGCCGGATCTCGGCGGGATCGTCGCTCCCGTCCCCGTCCAGGAACACGAGCACGTCGGCCCTTCCGGCGGCCGCAATGCCTGCAAGGCAGGCGCTGCCGTAGCCGCGACGCTCCTCTCGCACCACCTCCGCGCCGGCCTCGCGGGCCCACCCGGCAGTGAGATCGCGGCTGCCGTTGTCCACGACGATCACGCGATCCACCAGCCCGCGATCGATGGCAGCCACCACCCGGCCGATGGTCGCCTCCTCGTCGAGGGCCGGGATGATCGCTGCGATGGTGTCGTTTCCGTGCATGGCGAAGGGATCCGGCTCCGGTCCCCCTACCTCTTCACCCCGACGAAGCGCCCGCGGGTCATCTTGCCAGCGTGGGCCGCCACGCGCATGTACTCCATCTCGCCGCCCATGGCCTCGAAGAGCGCCCGGTCGTCACCCAGGATCCGGAGCGCGTCGTACAGCAACTGGCTCGTGAGCATCGTGATGTAGAGGTCCAGGAACGACGCGAACTCGATCTCCCGGCACTCCCGGATCTCGAACCCGTGCCCCGCAAGGAGTGCCGCGTAGCCGTCCAGGCTCTCCATGTAGGGGAACTTCATGAAGGCGTTGATCCGCGCGGCCTCCTCGTCCGAGAGGCCTGCCGGGCCCTCGATCCAGTCGGTGAAGGCCACGATCCCGCCTGGCTGGAGGATGCGCGAGGCCTCCCGTATAAGCAGATCCTTGTCCACCACGTAGCACCAGGCGTCTTCTCCCCAGGCGAAGTCGAACTCGCCGTCGCGGGCAGGGATGCTCGTGACGTCCCCGAGCCTGAACTCGAGCCTGTCGGCAAGCCCTTCCAGGGCGGCCCGGACCCGGGCCTGCTCCAGCACGCTCTCGGTTGCGTCAACGCCGCACATGCGCACGCCCAGGCTCTTCACCAGGAAGCGCATGCCCGCGCCCAGGCAGCAGCACAGGTCCACGCCGGACATGCCAGCCCGGATCCCGGCGCTGCGGGCCAGCTCCATGGACGATGCCATGCCGCCCGCGTGGATCTGCTCGCCCATGATGAGCTCCCAAAGCCGGGCCTCGGGGCCGCTGTAGACCTGCCTCACGTCCGACAGGGTCACTTTCGTCCGCTTCACGGTTCCTCCTCGTTCGTGGCCCGAGTGCCAGGAGGAACACGGCGGGCGAGCCAGCACTTGGGATCGGCGCCGTCCGCGTCGCCTGAGTAGTGGTAGGCGCTCGCACGGCAGCCCCAGCAGTGGGTGTTGTGGCGGCACGTGCCGCACGGGCCGGGCCGGCTGCAGGCGTCGTGCAGGTCCGCGTGCACGAGCCTCCCGATGTGCAGTCCGACGATCTCGCGGAGAGGGCGCACCCGGATGCTGTCCACGCCCTCCCGGATCACGGAGCACGGAGTCAACTCGCCCGTGAACGTCACCGTGGCCATGGTCCCGCAGTAGTACATGTCAGCGTCCATGGATCCGATCGAGGCATCGGCGTCGCCGAAGTTGATCCGGTCGCGCTCCATGCACACGCGGCGCACAGCCTCGCCGTCGGGCTCGAGCCACGCGAGCCCGGCCCCCTTGCCAGCGGGGTTGAAGATCGTCAGGCAAGTGCGGACGCCCTTCTCCTCCAGCCACCAGCGCATGGTGGAGATGGTGTCCTCCGGATCCTGGGCCGAGGTGAACGTGATGCAGTTCATCAGCCTGTCAGGCGGCTTGCCCAGCGCGAGGAGGCGGTCCACACCGGCGACCACGGCCTCGAGCTTGCCGGCGGCCCCGCCACGGCGCAGGCGCCCCAGGGTCTCCGGGAAGATGCTGTCGACGTGCACGGACACGAACCCGCGGTCCGTGACCTCGTTGACGCGGTCCGCGACCTCCGGATCGCCCAGCGTGAGGCCGCTAGTCCAGACGTTGTTCACGAGCCCGAGTTCCCGGGAGAGGCGCATCAGGCCGTACCAGCCGGGCCTCGCCAGCGGATCGCCGCCGAGCCAGTCTATGGCCCGGATGCCGAGCGAGGTCGCGTCCTCGAGCAGACCGCGGATCTCCGTGTCGGTCAGCCCGCGCGTCTCGACCGACGTGGAGCCCGCATAGCAGAACACGCAGTCCTGCGGGCAGGCGTCGGTCGACTCGATCTGGAGCGTGTAGAGGCGCTTCTCCTCGAAGTAGCGCTCCTGTGTCTCGTGCTCGCCCGCTGCCAGGCCGCCGAGATCGCCGAGCAGCGTGACTGAGGCCT
>CAZGVR010000502.1:0-2845 GCA_964528945.1 uncultured Myxococcales bacterium | reverse complement strand
CCGAATCCCTGCCGAGGTCGGCCGTATCCAAGATCGTCTCGACCGGCTTGCCGCTCTGGGGCCTGTCGGCCTCGTCCACGTAGCAACCCTCGCACTCCCTCTCGACCGTTTCTATCAGGATCTTGCCGCCTGCCTGTTTCTCGACATACTGGATCTCGATGAGGCCGGGCACCGTGATCCCCGTGAACCACTGGCCCGTGATTCCGCCGCCCTGGCCGATCCTCGCGAGCCACACGTCGTTCCGGCCGCCGAGCGCCGGGGATACGTAGGCGATCACGTCTCCGTCCTCCGACACTGCCGAGCCCGCCGAGGAGTAGGCCGTCTCGAGGCTCAAGTCGCACGGACCGGGGACGATGAACGGCCCGTGGCTCGTGAACTCGTGCGCGGGCTTGGGACAGGGCGTCCAGCCCGAGGCGGTCGCCTTTGCTCGATCCAGCCTGTAGGAGGCGATCTCCTTCACGGCCTGTTCCTCGCCGGACTCGGCAACCGAGCCCAGCGCGGACCATGCCGCGGTCCTGAGCGAGGGATCCGACTCACCGCTGCGTACCAGGCTGGCGAGCGGGGTCACGGCCTCCGGCCCGCCAGCGGCCGCGAGCGCGTGCACGGCCTCGTAGACCATCCTCGCGTGGATCTCGGGGAGCCAGTCCCCGGTGCCCGGCGCCGGCCAGGCGAGGAGGGTTCCGAGGTATGGAACGAGATCGGGGCGCGGATGGTCCGCGAGGATAATGGCCGCTAGGAGCCCGGCTACCAGGGAGCCCTGCTCCGAGACGAGCGCGTCCACGGCCTCGGGACCCATCCTCCGGATCTCGAGGGCCATGGCCTCCCACTTGACGAACGGCATGTCGTCCTCTGCATCAGCCACCAGCATGTGGACCGCGGACGTTACCGGCACGAGATCCCGCTCGGGAGTGCCTTCGCACAGCAGGTCCACTGCCACCAGCGAGTCAGAAAGCAGCAGCAGGCCGGTGCCTCCCCATGCCGCGGCCTGGTACACCGGGCCGAATCCCAGGAAGAACCTCTTGACCGCTCCGTTCTCCCTGTCCAGCACGGCCACGTACCCCCTCAGGGGGTCCGGCTCCGTGGGCACGAGCAGGTAGGTCGGAGTCGCACCGACGGTCGGCAAGACATTCAAGCCTTGCCTGAATGAAACGCTGCCAAGCTCTTTCCTCATCAGGACTTTCCCCGTGGCTCCATCGAGGACGCTGAACTCCTTCCGCCCTGCCACGAGCACGCTCTCGCCCAGGGACATGACCGTCTGGGCAGGCTCGACCAGCGTCGCCGACCATGCAGGCTCGGTCGTGCCCGGAATCAGGGCCTGGAGCCCGTCCTGCACCACGAAGACCATGGCATTGCCTGCGACGACGGGATCGGAGAAGGGCTCGGGCATTGGCACCCTGGCGACCTCATCCCTGGTCGCCAGGCTGATCACGCGCATGGTGAAGCCGGCGCCGGATCCATCCAGCCCCGGGTCGCATCCCTCCGAGACGACCGTGTGAAGGAATCCCCCTCCCACGGCCATCACCGCGAAGAGGCCCGAGTACTGGATCTGCCAGAGGATGTGGCCCGCCTCCACGTCGACGAACAGGATCCTGGTCGTCACCGAGGCGCATCCCGGACCCAGGATCGGCTCCAAGGTGCGCAGGGCGAGCACACCCCCCGCGGCCATGATGCCCGACCCGTCGGGCAACCCCTCGACGTCGAGGGTCCATGCCACTGCGCCGTCCCGGACGTCGAGCGCCATGAGCCTGCCCCCGCTGCTCACGATCACCCTTTCCCCGTCGAAGACCGGGGTCAGCCTGAAGGCGCAGACGGGACAGACCTGGATCGCGGCGCTCCAGACCTCGCTGCCGTCGCGCATGTCGAGGGCAAGAACCTCGCCCTCCACGTCATCCACGGTGACGGCCAGGTGGCCCGCGGTCACGAACGCGCTCGCACGGTCCGCCTTCCACAGGACCTCGGGCAGCGGAAGCTTGCCAGGGTCGTCCGGAACGTCGAGGGCTATGTCCAGGTTCTCAGCGAACGTGACGACCGGGGCCGGAACCGTGGTAAACCCCTGCTCACCGGGTTCCTCGGTACCGGTCCTCGGGCCGCAGGACACGGCGACGGAAAGCGCGGTAGCGGCCGCGCCTGCGATCACCGGCCTCAGCGTGCGAACGAGCATCCGCACCCCGTGTCCCCGCCGGCCTGCCCATCGTCCGTGCCAGCGTCGGCCTCGCCCTCGGGCAAGGCCTCCGCGTCGTCGTCGGCCGGCGCCACCAGCCCCTCCACGAGATCGATGCGGGCATCGACCGGGACGTCCGTGGCGGTCTCCACGAGCCCGGAAGGCCACTCCGCTCTGAGCCACTCGATGTGGGTGCACTCTCCTAGGCCGAAGTGCAGGGTGAGCGAGTTCTGGTTCGTGGTCCCCTTGCCGCCCTCGACGACACGTCCACCCGTGCCCCGATCGCGGCCCGGTTCGAGACCGTGCCTTCGAGCCGTACCTCGAGCCAGTGGCCGTGGTGAACGCCGTCGTTCCGGAGCAGCGCGCGGGTCACGAGATCGAGGTCGCCGTCGCCGTCGATGTCCGAGAATGCCGCGCCCCATCCGTTGTCCACGGCCGGCCCCGTCTCGTAGGTCACGTTCTCGAAGGCGTTGTCGGGAAGCTGCCTGTACATCTCGGACAGCTGGCCCACGTAGACGTCGGTGATGTACAGGTCCGGGAAGCCGTCGTTGTCCCAGTCGCCCCACGCGGGCTCGGAGTGCGTCTCCTGGTACACGATCCCACGCTCCTCCCGCACGTCAGTGAAGGCGTATCCGGGCGGTCCCGAGCTCACGAGCAGCATGCTCTTGTCGGAGAACACGATGA
>CAZGVR010000501.1:281-2851 GCA_964528945.1 uncultured Myxococcales bacterium | reverse complement strand
GCTGTTCTAGCCCCTGCCCCCGATCTTGCCCGCCAAGACCGTCAGCCTGCCGTTCGAGCGCGAGATGCTGGAGATCCCCATCCCGGAGGGATGGGAGGTAGCCGGCGTGGTGGAGCCCGTGGCGAAGCCCGGCCTAGCGGACGTGGAGGCTTCGCTCGTCGCGGCCATGCAGGCGCCGATCGGGTGCGACCCCATCAGTGCCGGATCGCTCGCCGGGCAGCGGATTGTGGTCGTTGTGGACGACATCACGAGGCCAACGCCCGTGAGACGGTACTTCGGGAGGCTCCTCGGGTGGCTGGAGGAGCGCGGGGCACGGCGAGCCGACATCCTCGCCGTGAACGCCCTGGGCGTGCACAGGGACATGACCGAGGCCGAGACCCTTGCGAAGCTGGGGATCGGGGCGGAAGACGGGATCCGCTGGATGAACTCGAGGCCCAGGAGCCTCGATGCCTGCGTGGACCTGGGAAGGACGTCCCGGGGCACCCGCGTCCGTCTCCTCGGCGAACTCTCTGGTGCGGACCTCATCCTGTGCGTGGGCGCGATCGAGCCGCACCTGCTCCTGGGGTTCGGTGGCGGGCTCAAGATGATCCTCCCGGGCTGCGCCCACGAGACCACGATCGCCGACAACCACATGCAGGGCGTGACGCCTGCGATGTTCAACTACATCGGCGTGCCCGAGAGCCCGATGAGGCTCGACCTCGAGGAGGGGGCCCAGAAGCTCGGGAAGCGGTTCTTCATAGTCAACGCCGTGATGAACTCCTCCCTCGAGATCCACGGGTTCGTGTGCGGGGATCCGATCCAGGCCCACAGGGCAGGAGTGGCGGTCGCGGCCTCGATGTACGCTAGACCAGTCGACGGGCCTGTCGACGTCGCGATCGTCGCGTCCGATCCAATGAACGCGGATCTCAGGCAGGGGATGAAGTGCATCGGGAACGTGGAGAAGTGCGTGAGGGACGGCGGGCTGGTGCTGGCGTTCACGGAATGCAGGAACGGGATCGGAGACATAGCCATGCCGCCCAAGGCGCTGCCGAACGGCGTCCTGCGCGGCATCCTGCGGACGATCGGGAAGGACCGCGTGCTCTGGTTCATCGACAAGGTCAAGAAGGGCGCAGGCGTGGAGGAGAGGTTCATGGCGCACTTCTCCATGCAGATAGTCAGGAAGAACAGGATCCTCGTGTACTCGCGCAGCCTCCCTGCCGACACGGGCCGCAGGCTGGGCCTGTTCGTCCAGCACGGCGACGTCACGGGCATGATGCAGGCGGCACGGCAATCGGCCCCGCGAAGGGCGCGGGTCCTGGTGTTCCCCCACGGTGGCGTGACATATCCGGTCCTGGGCGGCCGGTGAGCCGGAGCCGGAGTTCAAGCAGGCCGCCTCCCCCGGCCTGGCCTTCACCGCTCGCGGATCACTATCACGTTCGACAGGAGATCGACCCGCTCGACCGATCCCGCGATTTCCACTCGGTCGCCGAGGATGTTCCTGACCACGAGGAGGCCGTCCTTCTCCACCACGGCCGACGCTCCGTCCATCACGATCCTCTCCTGGTCGCCCTTCTTCACCATGACCCTCGCCTCGCACATGACCTCACCCTGCCCTTCTAGTGCCTGAAGGATCGCTGTCCGGTGAAGACCATGGTCGCGCCGCGCTCGTTCACCGCCTCGATCACTTCGATGTCGTTCTGGGATCCACCGGGCTGGATCACTGCCGTCACGCCCTCTCGAAGGCCCACGTCCACCCCGTCGCGGAAGGGGAAGAAGGCGTCGCTCACCATGGTGCATCCGGGCAGACCGCCACGGCGCTCCTCGACCTCGGCGTCCACCTCGCGGCGCCTGTCCTCTACTGCCAGATCGTTGTAGGGAGTGCCCCAGCGCTCCCAGGCGATCCTGTCGGCCAGCTTGCGATAGGCCTTGTCGCGCGCGATCTCCGCGACGCCCACGCGATCCTGCTCGCCAGTTCCTATGCCCACCGTTACCCCGTCCTTCACGTAGATGACGGAGTTCGACGTCACGCCGGACTCGACCATCCAGCCGAACAGCATGTCTTCGTACTCGGCTTCGGTCGGCTCGCGCTTCACGCGGACCGTGCCCCCCCCGCCCTGCTCGACCTCGGCGATCGCCAGGTCCTCCCGCCTGCGCGCGCGCGGCACGAAGCTCGTCTGCAGCACCAGCCCGCCGTCCATCAGGCTCTTGAAGTCGATGAAGATCTCCCCAGCGAAGGAGGCCAGGCGATCCATCGCTGCGATCTTCACTATGCGCAGGTTCTTGCGGGCGGCCAGGATGCCGACGGAACCCTCCTCGTAGTCCTGTGCCACGACGACCTCAGCGTAGTTTGCCGCGATCTGGGTCGCGGTCTCGCGATCGCAGGGACGGTTGAGCGCGATGCACCCGCCGAATGCCGCCACGCGGTCGGCCATGTTGGCACGTTCGTAGGCCCTTGCCAGGGTGTCGGCGACCGCGACCCCGCACGGGTTGTTGTGCTTCATTATCGCGACCGCGGGGCGGTCCATGAGGTAGCGCAGGATGTTGAGCGCGTTGTCCGCATCGGTGAGGTTTATCTTGCCCGGGTGCTTGCC
>CAZGVR010000501.1:0-271 GCA_964528945.1 uncultured Myxococcales bacterium | reverse complement strand
GCCAGCGCCCGGGAGCGATGGTGCTCGCCTCGCCCAGCACGAGGTTGCCGCCCACGAGCCGGAAGAGCGCGGCCTCCTGCCCGGGATTCTCGCCGTAGCGCAGTCCCTTGCGCACCCCGTCCGCGATCCAGGAGACCTTCTCGTAGGTGAGGACCCTGCGGTCCGTTCCCTCGCCGAACGCGATCTCAATCCGCTCAGGGAAGTGATCCTCCATGATGGTCCGGTATGCCTTCTTCAGATCCTCCATGTCTCGGCTCCCCGACTTCCACGG
>CAZGVR010000500.1:0-2859 GCA_964528945.1 uncultured Myxococcales bacterium | reverse complement strand
GCAGTGCTGCGACAATCCCGGATTCCGGAAAAGCCTCGGCAAATTGCACCATTCGACGCAGGTTCTTTTCCCCGAAGCCACGGCCGTATCGCTCTTCCAATTGTCGCGCCAGTGAAGCGACAATCCTTGTTCCGTATTCACCCCGCCTTGCATTGAGAACGTCCTGGCGAATGCGCGTGCCGATCTGCCAGTACAGGGTTGTGAGCTCCGCGTTCGCTGCTACGGCCACTTTCCTTCGTGCCGACTCGATGAGGCCGCTGATGTCCCTCAGAAGATCCGTGGACGTGGCGGCTTCCGCCCTGGGTTGACGCGGGAGTTTCTTCGTCATCGCTCCTACCACTCATCCGGTGACTGGAATGCCGGCAGGGGAATCGCCGCTTGCAGTCGATACGTGTCCTATCCCTCTCGAAGTCGCCCGGGTCGCGGGCTAGCCGCCCGCGGCCCGCGGCGAGGACCTCGAACCGGAACGTCTCGTCGCCAGCCGGAAACAACCGGCGAGCCCGCGGCGATGAGGGCGCATCTTCCCATGCGAGCGTTGTCCGGGAAGGTTTGGGGGGGCGGGAGGCTTAGGCATGAACCCGCTATTATCGTCCAGGGAAACGACCAAGTGGTCGACTTATGCACCGATAAGTGGTACACATCTAGACCATATTGCACAGGATATGGGTTGGTCAGGCATGACGGACGCGATCGTGAGCAGTCGAGGGATCGCAGGCTTCGTGGACGATCTCCAGTCCGGGGGGCGGTACACGTTCTCGTTCGACGAGACCGGCCGCCTGGGCGGCTCGGACGTGGCCCATCGCTCTGCCATCAGGCGGTTGAAGCAGAAGGGGCGCCTGGCGAGCCCCCGCAAGGGCTTCCTCGTCATCGTGCCCGTGGAGTACCGGTCGACCGGAGCACCGCCTGCCTCGTGGTTCGTCGACGACCTCATGAGGCACGTGGGCCAGCCCTACTACGTGGGGTTATTGAGCGCGGCCGCGATCCACGGCGCCGCTCACCAGCACCCCCAGGTCTTCCAGGTGGTTACGAGCAAGCCGACCGCCTCCGCGTCCGTGGGCCGCGTGCGGCTCGAGTTCTTCAGGAAACGCCGGCTCGAAAGGACGGCCACCACGCGCGTGAAGACCGAGACCGGCGAGATGACGGTCTCCACGCCGGAGGCCACGGCGTTCGACCTGGTTCGACATTTCGGGGCGGCGGGCCACATGGGCAACGTGGCAACGGTGCTCTCCGAGCTGGCAGAGGTCCTCGATCCCGGGAGGCTGGCGGAGGCGGCGGGGTCGGCGAGCCTCCCGGAGGTCCAGCGTGCCGGCTACCTGCTGGAGATCTCGGGGCACGGGGGTATAGCAGCGCCGCTCGCCGATCTCGTCGCCGCCCGTCGCGCGCGGCGAGTCCTGCTCAGGACCGACGCCCGGGCCGGGGGCATGCCAGTGAGCGATCGCTGGCGCCTGGTGGTCAACGAGCGCGTGGAGCCGGACCTGTGATCCCGCGCGCCCACGTCACGGCCTGGCGCAGGCGTGCGCCATGGCCCGACGACGCGCTGGTCGAGCAGGACCTAGTGCTGTCACGGGCCATCGTCGCGATGTTCTCGAGCGATGTCGTATGCGAACAGCTCGCGCTGCGCGGGGGCACGGCGCTTCACAAGCTCTTCTTCGATCCACCGGCGCGCTTCTCGGAGGACATCGACCTCGTCCAGATCGCCGCCGGCCCGATCGGCCCGGCCATGAACGCCATGAGGGATTGCATGGACGGCTGGCTGGGTCGTCCCGGCACGAAGCAAGGGCAGGATCGCGTCACGCTGCTCTACCGTTTCGATTCCGACCTGCACCCGGTCGGGCGCAGGCGGCTGAAGATCGAGATCAACACCCGGGAGCACTTCGACGTGCTGGGGATCGATCGTCGCCCGTACGGGATGTCGAACCCCTGGTTCGAGGGCAATGCCACCACCACAGTCTACCATCTCGACGAGCTGCTCGGGACCAAGCTGCGCGCCCTCTACCAGCGAAATAAGGGACGCGACCTCTTCGATCTCGCAATTGCCCTCGACACGCCGGGCGTGTCACCAGAACGCGTCGTCAGGTGCTTCCAGGGGTACATGGAGCACGGAGAGGGCCGCGTGAGCCGGGCGCGATTCGAGGCTAACCTCGCTGCCAAGACCCGCGATCGCTCGTTCTCCGAGGACGTCGATCCGCTGCTCGCGCACGGAACTGCCTGGAACTTCGAGGCCGCGATTCGAGCCGTGTCCGAGAAGCTCGTTGCACTGCTGCCCGGCAGGCCCTGGAAGGGCGAAGCGTTCACAGGCCGGGCTGACTGAGTGCTCGGGCATCAATGCTGCTCCGGTAGGCTCCATGAGTCGGCCCTCGATGCGGGCCGTATCATGATCGCAGCGAATTACCCGCCGGCTCGCGTGCGAGGCGCCCGCGACCCGGAGCTGCGATGCAGTGGATTGTCAGGAGTTCCAGGCGCGGCAGATGGATGTACGGAACCACGACTGGACCAGCCGGCGCCGGTCACGGGCACGCGCTTGCCTGCATGGCGCCGCCGTGGCGCGTGCGCCGCTCCTGCCGCTCGGCCATGATGCGGCGGAGCATGCGGATCCCGGCGATGCCCACGTAGGCGAGCACGCAGTTCATGAGGATGATGCCGAGCGGCAGGGTCACGTACGTGAAGTACCAGCCCAGGCCCGCGAGGCCGAGGCGCAGGGCGAGGAGCACGGCCGACGACGCGAGGGTGGCGACGCCGATGCGGACTGCCTCGCGCACGCCAACGTACCGCCACGAGAAGCTGGGAACGCCGAACGCGACCAGCACGAGGTACTGGAGCACGACCACGTAGGGCCAGGTGAAGAACAGCTGCTTGAGC
>CAZGVR010000499.1:0-2876 GCA_964528945.1 uncultured Myxococcales bacterium | reverse complement strand
TGGGCGCGAGCAGGTGGAGCGTCACCGCGACCCTTCCGCCGGCGACGCGCGGGCCCTCCCTCATGCCGAAGACCTCCTGTATCCGCACGGCGAGCACTGGCGGGCCGGATCCGTCGCCCCAGTCGAGCGCGATCCTGGATCCCGAGGGCACCTCGATCCGCTCCGGAGCCTCGCGGTCCATGGCCGCGATCTGCGCGCGAGTGAAGAGCCCGCGGATCGCCTGCAGCGCGCCGGATCTCACGTCATCGAGCGAGCCGCGCCCGGCGCACAGCGCCGGCATGATGCGGACGAGCGACTCCCTCCCGAGATCCGGCAACCCCAGGGCAGGCAAGCACGCGTGGAGGAACCGGGCACGGGCCAGGAAGGTGCGCAGCGGCTCGTCGGCCGCGCCGATTGACGACTCCGGATCGCGCGAGGCTGCCAGGGACAGGACCTCGGCCGCGCGCGCGGGATCCGGGGTCGTGTGCCGCTCGCGCACCACCAGATCGAGGTAGCGGGTCCGCTCCACGGCCCTGACCCGGCCGCGGTCCAGCTCCGTGTCCACGGAGACCTTCAGCAGGCGGGCGTCGAGCCAGGCCGGCTCGACCTCCGAGGCCATCCTGACGACCGCCTCGGACCCCGCGCCCCGCCTGCCGGCCTCGACGTTCGCGCAGACCAGGAGGTCGCCGCCCACGGCCGCGCTCGCCCGGTCGATCCTCACGCCCATCCCGCCTACCATGAGCCCGCGGTCCGATCCGGGCGCGCGCCGCCTGGCCACCCTGTCGGGCCAGGCCGCCAGCACGCTCGCGAGGAGGGCGTCCTCCTTGCCCATGCCCGGGCCGCCGGCCGGGACCTCGCCGAGCACCCTACGGGAGGCGGCCTCGAGCCTCGACGCGTCCCTGGTCGCAAATTCCGTTGCCGGCCGGTCGAGGAGATCGACCACGTCCGACCGCGAGGCAGTGCGCCGGCCCGGTCTGGGGCCGCGATCCCTCTCCGACAGCTTGGCCGCGATCGCGCAGGCCTCGCCCAGGCATGCCCTGCCGTGCCCCTCGACTATGAGCCTCGCGAGCCTGGGGTGCACCGGAAGCGAGGCCATGGCCCTGCCCTGACCCGTGATCCGGCCCTCCCGGAGCGCGCCGAGCCGCTCGAGCAGGGCGATCGCCCTGTCGAGTGCCGCGGCCCCTGGCGGCTCGAGCCACTCGAACGATCCCGGAGTCTCCCCCATTGAGAGGAGCGCGAGCGCTGGGCCGGCAAGGGCCACCCCGGCGATCTCGGGATCGGCCTCGGGCCTCATCCGGGCCGCCTCGGCCCTGGAGTACAGCCTAGTGCAGATCCCGGGCCGGGTTCTGCCCGCCCTGCCCGCGCGTTGGTCCGCGGACGCGCGGCTGACGCGCTCGACCTCGAGCCTGTCCAGGCCAGCACCCTCGTCGAACCTGAGCACTCTCACCAGTCCCGAGTCCACCACGGCACCAACGCCAGGGATCGTGATGGAGGTCTCTGCCACGTTCGTGGACAGGATCACCTTCCTCCGGGGACCTGGTGCGAGCGCGGCCTCCTCTGCCTCCCGCTGGAGATCGCCGTGCAGGGGCAGCACGTCGACTCCCTTTCCCGAGGCGAGCACGGCGAGCGCAGAGCCGGCGTCCAGGATCTCGCGCATGCCAGGGAGGAACACGAGCACGTCGCCGGTGGCGCTTTCCAGGGAGCTCGCCACTGCCGACGCAACGGCGCACGGCAAGGGCACGTCCGGATCCGGCGGCGCGTACCTCACCTCGACCGGGTGGATCCTGCCCTGCGACCCGATCACCGGGCATCCGCCCAGGTAGGCGGCCACCCTGGACGGGTCGAACGTGGCGGACATGACCACGATCACGAGATCCGGCCTCATCTCGCGCCTCACCTTTCGCGACAAGGCGAGCGCCAGATCCGCATGTATGGATCTCTCGTGGAACTCGTCCATGACGACAGCGCCCACGCCAGGTAGCAGGGGATCGGACGAGATCATCCGCGCGAGTATGCCCTCGGTCACGACCACGATCCTGGTGCCGGGCCCGTGGACGCGATCGAGCCTCACCTCGTACCCGACCTCGCGGCCCAGCGTCCACCCGCGCTCGAAGGCGATCCTGCGGGCCGCGGCGCGGGCCGCCACCCGCCTGGGCTCGAGCACCACGATCCGCCCTGCAACCACGTCGAGCAGCGCGGGCGGCACGCGCGTTGTCTTGCCCGCGCCGGGCGGGGCGTGCACCACGGCGGCACCCCGATCGCGGACAGCGCCCGCGATCGCCGGGAGCACGTCGTCGATTGGCAGGGGATCCGGCAACTCGCCGCGCTCCGGCTCAGGGCCTTATCACACGACCGGCACGCAGGAGGCGGGCCGTGATCTCGTTCATGTTGCCGATGCTCCCGGCCTTCATCCGCTGCTCCAGGCCGAAGAACTTCACGCACGTGCCGCACGAGATCACGGCCGTGCCCGATTCGTAGAGCAACGCCAGATCCCCGGCGACCTGCGAACCCGCGGCCGCGAGGTGCACGCCGCCGTTCATGAGCAGGATCGCGCCGGGCCTGGCCCCGGCCGTTGCGAGGGAGCGGACGAAGTTGGTCATCAGCGTCTCCCCGAGTCCTTCGTCGCCGGTCCCCAGGGTCCTCGTGGCTATGAAGACGACGATGTCGTCCCGGATCCCGTCGCTCATGCTGCACCTCGTGTCCTTTTCGTGGTGCCCGGAATACCAAATCCGGGGCCGGGCGTCCATGCGCGACGCGCCCTACCCGGCGCCGATTCCGGCCCCGGCGCCGATTACCGGCCGCGCAGGTGGCCGGAGCCGGAAGTGCACGGCCGCCCGCGCATCTGCTAAGGAACAGGGCCTCTGACTCGAGTGATCAGGCGGCTGGTTTCACCTCGA
>CAZGVR010000498.1:2156-2890 GCA_964528945.1 uncultured Myxococcales bacterium | reverse complement strand
CGCCTTCTTCAGGGCCTCGATCGCCGCGGGCTCGTTGCCCTGGAGGAGGTAGGTGACACCCATGTTGTTGTAGGTCCCCGCGTCCCCCTGCTCGAGAGCGAGCGCCTTCTCGTTGCAGACCTGGCTCATGCCGTACTGCTCCATGGAGTAGTACATGGCCGAGAGGTTGCGGTAGACCTGCGAGTTCTTCGGGTCGCGGAGGAGGATCTCCTTGGCCTCCGAGAGCGCCTCGTCGTAGCGCTCGGCCCGGGCGAGTGCAATGATCAGCTCGTTGCGGGCCTCGAGGTCGTCGGGCTTGCCCGCGAGGTAGTCGCGGAAGACGTCGACCGCCTCGGAGGCCCTGCCGTTGGCCTCGAGCACGCGGGCGTAGGAGTACATCGCGGCCGTGTAGGTCTTGTCCCCCTCGTAGGCGAGACCGTAGTGCTTCTCGGCCTGCTCGGTGTCCTGGAGGACCTCGGCGACCCAGGCTGCATTGAAGTGCGCCTTGGGGCTGTCACCTAGGGTGGCGGCGTGCTGGAAGTACTGGAGGGCCGCCTGGTAGTCGATGACGCCGTTGCGGTCCGGCTTCTGCAGCGTCTGAACACCCATCACGAAGTTCGCCCTGGGGTCCACGGCCAGCACTTCCGAGTCGAACGTCTCCAGGTCTCCCTTCGGACAGCCCGGGCAGAACAGGATCGCGCCGGCGAGGGCGAGGGCGAGGGCGAAGGAAAGCGATCTCGTGGTGCGCATGGTCT
>CAZGVR010000498.1:1589-2146 GCA_964528945.1 uncultured Myxococcales bacterium | reverse complement strand
GAGCGCGACTTCATGTTCGGCTGGACGAGGCTCTCCGAGAGCCCGGGGTACTCTTCGGGCCTAAGCTCGCCCGGCGCGCGCGTCGCGTACGCGGTGTTGTCGTTGTACAGGGTCAGCTCGTAGGACTTCCCGAGCGCCGCCGAGAACGCTTCGGATGCCTTCTCGATTTGCGGGTAGACCTTGTCCTCGAGCCTCATCCTGTAGATCTCCTCCTGGTCCTCGGTGAGGTAGAAGGGCATGTGCGAGGTCTCGAGCGTCTCGGCCATGTCCTCGTAGGCCTTGCCGAGCGCGACGAGGGTCGCGAGACCCCACTCGCCCGCGCCAGTCGCGATGATCTTCGAGAAGGCCTGCTCGACCTCGACGAGGCACTGGGCATTGGCCTTGAGCGTGTCGGTCATCACCTTGTCCTCGCGCTGGCGCGAGGTGCAGGCGCACCCCTCGATCTCCTTCGCGAGGTAGGCCTCCAGCGTCGGCTGAGCCTGGGCGAACATCATCTCGGCTACGAACTCGGTGTAGGTGCCCGGCTGGCCGCCGCCCTCGATGAACTTGGCGTACAA
>CAZGVR010000498.1:357-1541 GCA_964528945.1 uncultured Myxococcales bacterium | reverse complement strand
TCGTGGCCGTGGCCTTCGTGTAGAAGTTGTAGTACACGGTCGATGCCTTCGCCCACTGCTCCTGCTCTTCGGAGATCTTGCCTACCGTGATGCGGACGTCGTCCGCTCGCGCTTCGGTCGGGAACTTGGCCACGAACTTGCCGTAGTCCTCGATGGCGGTCTCCCACTTGCCCATGGCCCTGCGGAACACGGCGGCCGAGTAGATCGCGTCCGCGGCGGACCGGTCGAACTCGGCGAGCTTGGCTGTGTCGCCCGGGTTCGCATCCTCGAACTTCTCGCGCTCGTCGGCGTAGAGCGCGAACATCTTCTCGTAGTAGAAGGCGGCCTTGTCGAAGTCCGCCACGGTCTCGTAGTCGTACCCGAGGCTCCCGAGCTGGCTGTAGTAGTACTTGGTCTTCGAGCCGAACTTGGGGTCCTCGACGAGGATGTGCCGCACGCGCATGGCCTCGGCGACGCGGTCCACCTGGTGCAGGTAGAGCGCCGCGTTGTTCAGGATGCGCGGGTTCTCCTCGGATTCCGGGAACTCCGCGAAGAAGGCGAGGTAGGCATCGGCCGCCTTCCCCTTGTCCTGGCTCTTCTCGAACTCGACCTCGATGACCTTGAGGGAGGACTTCTGGTAGATGGCGTAGATCTCGGTCTTGAAGGTCCGCGAGCCCAGCCCCTCCTGCGCGTAGTAGAACTTCGCGTTGTCGCGGAGGTGCATCCAGTCCTCGGTAATCGCGAAGGAGTCGAGGATGAGGTGGGCCGCCTTCTCGGCCTCGTCCGAGGCGGGGTCCATCTGGATGACGACCCTGAACTGATCGGCGGCCGCGGCGAAGCGGTGCTTGTTGTAGAGCAGCCAGGCGGCCTTGTACACGACGTTGCGCACCTTGCTATCGGTCGGGTAAAGCCGCTTGTACTGGTCGCAGGCCGCGATCAGCTTCGTCTCCCACTCGGTCAGCTCCAGCGGGACCGTCGGGCCGGTCGTCGGGGCCGGGGCCGCCGCCTGCTCCTTCTTCACCATCTCGTCGGCCGCGTGGATGGCGCTGTCCGCGCAGAACAGCGAGTGCTTCGCGTTCGGGTCCGTCTCCACGACCTTCATGTACTGGACGTAGGCCTCGTCGTAGCGCTTGAGCTTGTAGAGCAGCTCCGCGAACTGGTAGCGCACGTCGTAGGTGTGCGTGCTGTCGGGGAACTCCTCCAGG
>CAZGVR010000498.1:0-347 GCA_964528945.1 uncultured Myxococcales bacterium | reverse complement strand
GGCACCGCCCCGCTGTCGCCCGTTTTGGCCGTGTACGCCAGCGCCCCGCTCTCGGTCGCTGCCTCGCCGCGCAGCTTGGAGGCGCGCTCGTGGTGGTAGGTCGCCACGCGCAACAGATCGCGCTCTATCTTGTCGAGCGCCGAGGTCAGCGCCGCCTGGTCGGAGGCATTCGCGCGCGCCCAGGCCGAGTTGCGCCCGTAGGTCTTGATCATCCTGTCGATCTCGGTGAACGTGGCCTCCTTGTTGCCCATCTTCTCGTAGGCCTGGACGATCTGGTGCTGGTACTCGGGGTTCTCGGGCGACTGCGGGTCCTCCGAGATGAGGCGGCGATAGGTCTGGATCGTCTC
>CAZGVR010000497.1:0-2895 GCA_964528945.1 uncultured Myxococcales bacterium | reverse complement strand
GATGGGAGGGGTGGTGGTGGCCTTCTCGGGCGGCGTGGACTCCACGCTGCTCCTCGCGGCCGCCCGCGAGGCGCTGGGCGACAGGGTCCTCGCGGTGACGGCGCGGTCACCGACCTACCCCGAGGGAGAGTACGGGTTGGCGTCCGAGGTCGCTGCGGCGGTGGGGGCGCGGCACGTCTTCACGGACACGCACGAGATGGACGACCCGTGCTTCACCGCGAACCCCAAGGATCGCTGCTACCACTGCAAGAGCGAGCTCTTCGCGACCCTCGCGCGGATCGGAGCGGCCGAGGGTCTCCCGCATGTGGTCGAGGGCAGCAACGTGGACGACGATCGCGACTACAGGCCCGGGCGCCGGGCTGTGAGCGAGCGGGGCGTCCGGTCACCGCTCGCCGAGGCCGGCCTCGGGAAGGACGAGGTCCGCGCGCTCCTGAGAGAGCGCGGGCTGCCGAACTGGGACAAGCCGTCGCTCGCGTGCCTGGCCTCGCGGATCCCTTACGGACAGGCAATAACGCTTCCTCGCCTCGCGAGGATCGCGGCCGCGGAGTCGGCAATAGCCGGCCTGGGCTTTCCCAGGGTCAGGGTGCGGGAGCACGGCGACGCGGCCCGGATCGAGGTGGATCCGGAACGGGTGGCAGGCGCGGCCGATCCGGGGATGCGCGATCGCATCGTGAAGGCCTGCCGCGATGCCGGATTCACGTGGGTCTCGCTCGATCTCCAGGGGTACAGGACCGGGGCCATGAACGAGGGCCTGGCCGATGCAGTGTCCGGGCGAGGCCGCGAGCGCGCATGACCCTGCCATCCTGCGAACGGGTCCTCGCGGCCATGAGCGGCGGCGTGGACTCCAGCGTGGCGGCCGCGATCATGGTCGCCCGCGGCCACCGGGTGACCGGCCTGACGTTGTCGCTCTGGAGCTGCGACCTGGATCCCACTGCCTCGGACCTGCGGGGCCGATCCTGCTGCGGCGGAGCCGACACGTCTGCCGCCCGCGAGGCCGCCCGCTCGCTCGGCATCCCCCACGTCGTCCTGGACTCCCGCGGTCACTTCCTCGAGGATGTGGTCTGGCGGGCCCGAGACGATCAGGCCGCGGGCCTCACGCCGAACCCGTGCATCCTCTGCAACGAACGCATCAAGTTCGGCTTCCTCCTGGAGTGGGCGCTCGGCAACTGCTTCACGATGCTGGTCACTGGGCACCACGCCCGCGTGGACCGCGGCCACCCCCCAGCAGGCCCGGCGCTCCTGCGCGGCATGGACGCGTCCAAGGACCAGAGCTACGTGCTCTACACGCTCGCGGGCGACCGCCGGCTGGACTCGATCGACTTCCCCGTGGGAGCAATGACCAAGCGCGAGGTCAGGGAGCACGCGCGCGCCATCGGCCTCCCCAACGCGGACAAGCCGGACAGCCAGGACCTCTGCTTCCCCAAGGCCGACCGCGAGCGGGACAGGCCCGGACGCGTGGTGGACCTCGAGGGCCGCGAGGTCGGGACGCACCGGGGCATATCCAGGGTCACGGTAGGGCAGCGGCGCGGCCTGCGCGTCGGCGGCTCCGGCAGGCTGTACGTGGTCGCCATCCATGCGGACCGGAACGAGATCGTGGTCGGAGGGCTCGACGATCTCCTCGCCACCAGGGTCCATGCAGTGCCCGTGGCCTGGTCCGGTCCCCTTCCGGGCCCCGAGGGGGTGGCGGTGGACGCGAGGATCAGGTACAGGCAGGACGCTGCCCCTGGCCGCGCAAGGACCGAGGGAGGCCGGCTTGTGGTCGACATGGAGAGGCCCGTGCGGGCCGTGACGCCGGGCCAGGCGCTAGTCTGCTACGATGGCGACCGGGTCCTGGGCGGCGGGACCATCGTGCTGGATCAACCGGGAAGATCGATCTCGACGTCGGGTGGGACCAGGAAGTAGACCCTGCGCGTGTCCAGGATCGTGATGCTGTCGCCCACGACGTCGATCTCGCACAGGAAGGTCTGGGGCGCTCCGGTGGCAGGCACGGTCCAGTTCTGCTTCACGTAGATGTCGAAGCACACGATCGTTCCCGGCAGCACCCTCGGGAACGAGTCCGGCGTGCCGTCCACGGGCGGGTAGAGGTCCGCGACCTCGAGGCCGCCCACGCAGATCGAGGTCGGATCTGCCGGGTCCGGGAAGCCGCCCACGACGCTCGGCTCGATGTGATCTATGAAGTCATCGACCGTGTCCACCGTATCCGAGGGATCGTCCCTCATGTTGGTGGTGACCTCGAGCGGCACCTGGTGCGCCAGGATGCCGATCGCCTCGACGACCTGCGTGCCGAGGCCTGAGCCGTCCGACGGGATGTCGAAGACCAGCGGGTTTCCGCTCGTGTCGATGGATCCGGTCCCGGTCGCGACCTCCACCATGTAGGGGTGGCTGCCAGAGTACGACTCGGAGTTGACCCCGATGAACTTCGCGTTGATCGAGTTCAGCGCCGTGACCGCATCGGCGATCGTCTTCACGGGCGAGCAGGACGATATGCACTCGGTCCACGGCTCGTCGCCGAAGTTCACGACGATCGGGATGGACCCGTCGCGGAAGCAGGGCCATCCGAACGACGTGGAGAGCGAGCACGTCCATGTCCGAGGGTGCACGCCGCTCCAGGGGAACGGCGCCACGTCGCCGGTCGCTATCGCATACAGGTTCTGCGTGTACGGCTCGCTGCCGCCGCAGGTCACCGTCATGGTGTCGATCGCGGCCTGCACGGCCGTGATGTCGTCGGTCAGGGCCTGCAGCATGGCCATGTCGTTGGCGCAGTAGCCGCAGTCCTCCACGCGTCCGACGCCGAACCACACGTTCGGTATCTCCGCCAGGACACCGGGGACGACCGTGTCCCTGAGCGTGGTCCTCAGGTTGTTGATCTCGCCGCTCATGGATCCGCTGGAGTCC
>CAZGVR010000496.1:329-2896 GCA_964528945.1 uncultured Myxococcales bacterium | reverse complement strand
GTCATGGTCATGATGCGGAACCGCCCGCTCGTGTTGGTCCCGCCCCCGCCGTAGGTGCCGTCGCGACCGGACCCGACGCCCCGCCCGACCCTCTTCCTCGTCTTCCTCGATCCCTCGGGGACCGGGAGCTTGCTCAGGTAATCAGGCATCGATCTCCTCCACGCGAAGAAGATGCATGACCTTCTTCACCATCCCGCGGATCGAGGGCGTATCCTCGAGGATCACGGTCCTGTGCAGCTTGCCGAGCCCGAGACCCTTGATCGTGAGGTTCTGCGTGCGCGGCCTGCCGATCGTGCTGTGAACCTGCGTGACCTTGAGCTTCCGAGCCATGGATCAGCCCTCTCCTGCCTGGGCAGTCTCGGGCGCCGCCACGACCTTCCGGGTGGCCCTGACCTCGTCCGGGTTCCTCAGGCTCTGCAGCGCTTGGACGGTGGCATGCACGACGTTGTGCGGATTGGAGGAGCGGAGGCACTTGGTCAGGACGTCCTTCACGCCCGCCGCCTCGAGGATGGCGCGCATCACGGAGCCGGCGATGACGCCGGTGCCGGGCGCGGCCGGGCGCAGGATGACGTGCCCGGATCCGAAGTGCCCCTCGATCTCGTGCGGGATGGTCGAACCCTGGATCGGGACCTGGAACATGGACCGGCGCGCCCGCTCGCTGCCCTTGCGGATCGCCTCGGGCACCTCGTTGGCCTTCCCGATGGCGACGCCGACCCTGCCCTTCCCGTCGCCGACGACCACTATCGCGGTGAAGCTGAAGCGCCGCCCACCCTTCACGACCTTGGCGGTCCTGTTCAGCGCGACGATCTTCTCTATCTGTTCGTCGGCTTCCTGCTCGGTGTAATCAACCACGTTTTACCTCGTCGCGTGCTCTGTCAGAAGTTCAGTCCGCCCTCGCGGGCACCGTCGGCCACCCTCTCCACCCTGCCGTGATAGACGTATCCGCCCCTGTCGAAGACGACCTGCTCGATCCCGGCCTTCTTGCAGCGCTCTGCCACGAGCTTTCCCACCTCGAAGGCGACGTCCTTCTTGGGCTTCTCGCCGGTGGCCTCGGATATCTCCGTCGTAAGCGAGGAGACCGCGACGATCGTGCAGCCATGGTCGTCGTCTATGACCTGCGCGTACACGTGCTTCAGGCTCCGGAAGACGGCGAGCCTGGGCCTGGCCTTGGAGCCGGAGACCCGCTTCCGGATCCTCATCTTCTTGCGCTGCCTGTCCATATGGTGGCTCATGGATTCACCTCCCCCGCCCTAGGTGGCAGCCTTGGCGCCGGCCTTGCCGGCCTTCTGGCGGACCACTTCGTTCATGTACCTTATCCCCTTGCCCTTGTAGGGCTCGGGCGGCCTGAGCCTGCGGATGTTGGCGGCGACCTGTCCCACCAGGTGCTTGTCGGCCCCGGACAGGGTCACCCTCACGTTCTTCTCCGCGACCGAGGCGCTTATGCCCTCTGGGAGCGGGAACTCGACCTTGTGCGAGAACCCGACCTCGAGCACGAGGGTGCGGGCATCCTTGGAGTCGACCCTGTAGCCCGTCCCGACCAGATCGAGCGTCTTGCTGTAGCCCTGCACCACCCCGTGGATCATGTTGGCGACGAGGACGCGCATCAGGCCCTGCCGGGCGTTAGCATGACGCTCGGTCCCGGATACTGCCACGTGGACCTGCCCTGCCTCGACCTTGACGTCGATGTCGCGGGGAATCCTCTCGGCGAGGTTGCCCTTGGGTCCCTTCACCTTCACCGAACCGCCGTCGACCCGGACCTCGACCTTCTGCGGGATCTCGATCGGCTTTCGCCCTATCCTGGACATGTGTAAGACCTCGGTTCCTCTACCAGACGTTGCAGATGACCTCGCCACCCAGTCCGGCGGCGCGGGCCTCGGCATCCGTCATGACTCCCTTGCTGGTCGAGAGGATCACGATGCCCAGACCGCCCCGCACGCTGGGGAGCTTGGCAGTGTTGGCGTACACCCGGCAACCGGGCCTGCTGACGCGCCTCAAGCCCTCGATCACGGGCTCACGGTTCTTCTGGTACCTCAGGTGGACGAGCAGCTCCTTGCGCGCGCCCGGCTTCTCGATCGGCTCCCAGCCCTCTATGAAGCCCTCGCGCACGAGGACGTCGAGGATGCTGGTCTTCAGGCGCGAGTGCGGAACGCGCACGCTCGCGATGCCCACCCCGAGCGCGTTGCGGATTCGGGTCAGCATGTCGGCGATGGGATCGGTCATCATGTTCGTTCACCTCTGCTCGTCTCACCAGCTCGCCTTGACGACGCCCGGAAGCTCGCCGCGGGCCGCCAGCATCCTGAAGCAGATACGGCAGAGCTTGAACTTCCTGTAGAAACCCCTGGAGCGCCCGCAGAGCGGACACCGGTTCCTGTGGCGCACCGCGAACTTCGGCTTGCGCGCTAGCTTGACCATATGGCATGTCCTGGCCACCTGCTGCTACTCCTTTCCCGGTACGCTTCTTCTCTCACCTGCGGAAGGGCATCCCGAGGAGGGAGAGCAGCTCCCTGCCCTCCTCGTCGTTCCTAGCGCTGGTCTCGATCGTCAGGTTCAGGCCCCGTATCCGGTCG
>CAZGVR010000496.1:0-319 GCA_964528945.1 uncultured Myxococcales bacterium | reverse complement strand
CGCGCCCGTCGAAGCTCTTCGTGGGAATCCCCTTGAAGTCGCGGACCCTCGGGATGGCGAGGCTCATGAACCTGTCGAGGAAGTCCCACATCCTGTCGCCCCGGAGCGTCACCTTGACACCGATCGGAACGCCCGCGCGGAGCTTGAAGGAGGAGATGGACTTCTTGGCCCTGGTCACGATCGGCTTCTGGCCCGTGATCTGGGCCATCTGCCCCACGGCCTCCTCGACTGCCTTGGGATTCTGGATCGCCTCGCCCAGTCCCATGTTGAGGACGACCTTCTTGACGGTCTGGATCGCCATCTTGTTCTTGTAGCCGAA
>CAZGVR010000495.1:0-2911 GCA_964528945.1 uncultured Myxococcales bacterium | reverse complement strand
ATGCAGGAGGCCTCGACCGCGGACATGATTCGCACGGTTGTCAGGCTGGTGGCGTTCCTCTCGCAGGACACGACGCTGCTTCCGGGCACCGTGATCCTGACCGGGACGCCCGAGGGCGTGGGTTTCGCTAGGAACCCGAAGGTCTTCCTCGCGCCTGGTGACACGGTGATCGTGGAGGTGGAGCGTATCGGTGCGCTCGAGAACCCGGTGGAGGGACCTCGTCCATTGCCGGTCGGTCGGCCGCTGGACTAGCCGCGCCTGTTCCTTGCGGGCCCTTCCGCTCTTCCGGGCCGGCCTGGCATCCGCCTTCTCCGCCTTGGCGGGCCCGGCCGACCTCTTGGCCTCGAGCAGCTTCTTCACCTCGCGGCGGCCCATGGTGCGCAGGGCGACGAGGGCGGTCCTGTTCGCGCCGCGCGGCTTGGAGATGCCGTACTCCCAGGTGCGGACCGCGCTCGTCGAGATGCCCAGCAGCGATCCGAGCTCGCTCTGTGACACGTTGATCTTGCGCCTGAGCGTCTTCACCCACCTGCTGCCGATGCGCGCGGACCTCGCGTCCTCCTCGGTGGCGTGAGGTACGCCGCCTGCCTCGTCCACCTTCCTCGCGCGCGCGGCCCTCAAGGCCTCGCTCTCCAGGACCTTGAGCGACTTGCGCATGGCCGCGGCCGAGGCCCTCAGCCTGCGGACCTCGCGGGAGAGCGGCAGCACTGCCGCGCGCACCTCGCGGCGCGCCACGCGAGCAACGACCTGCTTCAGGAGCGATTCCAGCTTCGCCATGTTTACCGAATCTCCTTCCATCCCCGGTTGTCCGGGTCACATGCCGGGTGACATGCCTGGTCACAGATCCCGGAACCGATCAGGCCATAGCACAGCCATACAACATCCGCAACAACGTGGTGTATAGTGGCCCGGATGACCGCGCGGGATTCGAGAGGCGAGGCTTGGGGACCGGTGTGCGCACTCGCCCTGCTCTGGTGCACCAAGGGGATGGAGTCCATCGCGTCATACGACGTCTGGTGGCACTTGAGGGCAGGACGCGACATGATCGCGACCGGGACCCTGCTCCCGGTCGACACGTGGTCGCACACGGCCGCGGGAGCCGCCTGGCCCACCAAGGACCCGCTCGCGGAGCTGCTGCTGTCATCGCTCTGGTCCACGGGCGGCGCCCCGCTCCTCCAGTCGATCAAGATCATCGTGCCGCTGGCCATGCTCGCGCTGATGCTCGCTTCCATGCGCCGGTCCGGGATCGGGTGGCCGGCGTGCACGCTGCTCGCATCGCTCGCCTTCCCGGCGGTCGCGTTCCGCTTCGTCACACGTCCCCTGATCTTCTCCCTGCTCCTCGCTCTCGCGTACTGGAACATCATCGAGGTCGAGGACCGGCGGCTCGCGTCCGAGGGACGCCACCACCCGGCGTACCTCGCCCTTCCCCTCCTGCAGCTCGCATGGATCTGGACGCACCGCGAGGCCATGCTGGGCGCGGCCCTGGTGGCGATCCACGCACTCGACGTCCTTGCGGGAACGTTCGTGGGAGGCCGCCACCTCTTCGCGGGCGGCGGGAGGGCCGGACGGGGCGGCCTCGCCGTGGTCCTTGCCGTCGCGGCCGGCGTGTGCCTGGCCACGCTCGCCGGTCCTGCAGGGCCAGGGGTCCTCGCACTCTCGATCGGCGGCGAGGCGAGCGCCGTCCTGCGCGAGATCGTCCCGAACTGGGGCCCGCCAGGGATCCGGACCCTGGCGCTCCACTTCCCGACCTGGGTCGCTCTCGCCGGGATCCTCGCGGCGTCCGTGGTCCTCGGGAGCCCGGTCAGGGCGTGGCGCGCCCTGGCCGCGATCCTGTTCCTTGCCATGGGATCGCGCGCCATCCGCTTCCTGCCCTACTTCGCCCTGGTCGCTCCGCTGGCCATCGCGTCGTGCGGGGCGTGGAGAACCGGGACGATGCTCGCGAGGATCCGGACGGTCCTCCTCGCACCCTGGCCTTCGGCCGCGCTTGCCGCGGCCCTCGCGATCGGCACCGTAGGCGCGCGCATGGGCGCCGGTGCCAGGTTGGGGCCGGGCGTGGACGAGTCGCGGTTCCCGACGGGTGCGGTCGGATACCTGGTGAGCCGGGCGGGCGGGGGCAACCTCTTCAACAGGCTCGAGTGGGGAGGCTTCCTGCTCAACGCCCTCTCGCCGCGCTGGCGCGTCTTCGTGGACGGCCGGTCCGACACGCTGTATCCGGCGGAGGTGATCTCCCTCTCGTCCCGCGCCCCGTACGACCCGGCGGCGTGGGCCGATGTGATCCGACGTCACAGGATCGACGCGATCGTCGTGAAGCTAGACAACCGTCGGCCGCAGTTCGGCTTCCTCGACGGGGACAGGGAGTGGATCCCGGCTTTCTGGGACGGCGTGTCGCTCGTGCTGGCGCGCGCGGGCGGGCCTGCCGATCCAGGGCCCGGCGGCGGATACCGCCTGGTCTCGCCGTTCGATCCGCTGGCCTCGATCGACGCGGCCCTTGCAGGCGGAAACGCCGCCGGAGCACGGCTCGAGGTCGATCGCCTGGTGAAGGACGGGGCCGGCTCCCTCATGTGCCACTTCGTGAGGGCCTGGCTCCTCTCGAGGATCGATCCCGCTGGCGCGGAGATCGAGAAGGAGCTGGCGTGGATGCGATCCACCAGGCCTGCATTCGAGGGCACCGGGATCATCGAGGAGAGCAGGCGCCACGCGCTCGGACCGGGAGGAGGCCAGCCGTGATCGAAGGCATCGACGTAGTGATCCTCGCCTACAACGAGGAGTCCTCCGTGGCCGCCGCGGTCGCCGACGTGCACGCCGCGCTCGACCCGACCGGCGTGGACTGGAACGCGATCGTCGTGGACGACGGGAGCCGGGATCGCACGCTCGAGATCGCGAGCGCGATCGGCTCCCGGGATCCCAGGATCGT
>CAZGVR010000494.1:0-2935 GCA_964528945.1 uncultured Myxococcales bacterium | reverse complement strand
TGACCTGCAGCGTGTCGACCTCGGCCATCCAGCGGTAGCGGATCTGCCCGAAGCCGTCCGGAGCCGCCACCATGAAGTCGTCGGGAGGCGGACGGGCAGGGACGAACTCGTCGTGGCGCAGGTCCCAGTACTGGGCCCACGGCAGGTTCCAGTGCCCGAGCGTGACTGCCAGGAAGAGGTTGTGGTTGGAGGAGCCGCCGTGCAGGTTGACGATGAGGCCGTACTGCCTCGACGGATCGTAGCCCTCGTGGACGTAGACCGAGTATGCCTGGGGCCCGATCGAGTAGGGGGAGACGTAGGCCCTTGCCACGATGCCGTGCTCGGGCAGGAGCGGATCCTCTCCCTTCTCCCCGCGCTCCAGGTACCTGAGCGCCTTGTTCATGCTCCTCATCGCGTAGTCCGGCTCCGACTTCGCGTAAGCGGTGGCCTCCTCGAGGTGCCATCTGATGGTCGCCAGCGCAGACTGGTCCACGCCCGGGTGGTCCCCTGACGAGAGGATCTCGAGCCGCTCGGCGATGTCCTGGATCGCGCTGCCGACGCCCTCGGCCCCGGGGCTGCCGGACCGCAAGAGCGCGACCCCGGCAGAGAGGGCCATGCACGCAGCGATCCACGAAAGCGTGCCCAGCGGCGCACATGTGCGTTTCCTGGCGGGCATGGGTCAGGGCCGAGGATATGACGGATGGCGCGCCGGCGCAACGAGACCGGCATGGCACGTCTTTGGACAAGCGCCGGCCCTGACTGTAGAATCATGAACGGCGGCCCATGGATGCCGCGCGGGGATGACATGAACAGCTACCTCAAGGCTGCGATCTGGATCGTCATAGTCCTGGCTGTGGCCGTCGGGATCGGCTGGTTCTTCTTCGAGCCAGCCGAGGTTCCCGATCAGGCCATGGCTCCAACGGTCTGGGCGGGCGACGAGGTGCTGGTCCTGAGGAGGGGCAAGATCGAGAGGGGTGACGTTGCGGTATGCGAGCACCCCGAGTTTCCCGGCCAGGTCGTCATGGGGCGCGTCTTCGCCCTCCCGGGTGACACGATCGAGATCTCGCGCGGGGTCGTGCGCGTGAACGACGACGAGATCTTCGAGGAGGCCGATGGGCCATTCCTGTACATGGACAGGACCAGCTCGGAAGAGGCCTTCGAGTTCCAGCTGACCAAGAAGAAGCAGATAGTGGGCGGGATCATCGCGTACCTGCTGTACGACAAGCAGCCGAGGCTGGGAAACGTCGCCAAGACCAAGGTCGAGAGCGGCTTCTACCTCCTGGCAGACAACAGGGCAGGGGGGCTGGACAGCCGCACGTACGGGGAGGTTCACGAGTCCCTGTGCCGCGGGCGGGCCTTCTTCGTGTACAAGGCGGAGAAGGGCCTGGGAGACGCCGACAACGAGCGTCGCCTGTTCACCTTCATCAACGAGTGAGCACGTCGGCGAGGCGCTCGCGGCAGTCCTTGATCGGCCGCGGTTCATGTGGTATCTCCCAGCACTCGAAGGGCGATTAACTCAGCGGGAGAGTGCTACCTTCACACGGTAGAAGTCGGAGGTTCAAACCCTCTATCGCCCACCGGTAGTGTCCGACCCCCGAATACTTTCCATGTGGCTGTCCAGGGACCGCCGCAGGCTCGCGTCGACCGCGCTGGGCGTCGTGGCCGGAGTGGCAGTGCTGGCCTTCTTCCTGGCCCTGGGATCCGGGATCCGCTCGGTGGTCGGCAGCGACGCCTTCCCGGCCGGCAGGCTCGAGCTGATCCCCGCCGGACGCGGGTTGTCCGGGCTGGGGTTCCTGGGCCGCGCCGGGGCCGACGGCGCCCTCATCTCCGAGTCCAAGATCGAGAGGCTGCGCGCGATCGACGGGGTCGTGGCGGCCCACCCGCGGATGAGGCTCGTGTTCCCGGCCAGGGCACGGGGGGGGAAGGAGCTGTTCGGCGAGGACCTGTGGACCGAGGTGATCGGGGACGGGATCCCCGAGGAGCTGGTCCTGGCCAGCGGTGGGCAGGGCGGGCCTGCCCCGTTCAGGGACCGGAGCGGGGACGAGTCGGGCAGGTCCTGCGCGCGGGATGAAGACTGTCCCGATGAGGAGTACTGCGAGAAGGGCCGGCAAGGCGGCCCGCGCTGTGCTCGTCCGGTCCCTTTCCTGGTGTCGCGCAAGCTCGTCGAGATCTACAACTCGACGGTCGTGCAGTCTCACGGGATGCCGCCGGTATCGGACTGGCTGATGGAGAAGGGGAAGGGCCTCAGGCTGCACCTCGACCTGGGGGAGTCGAGCCTCGGGAGGGCGCGCATGGGCACGCCGCGCGAGGTGCTCTTGGTGTTCGCTGGCGTGAGCATCGACGCCGCAGAGATCGGGCTGAGCGTACCCCTGGGTTACGCCCGCCGCTGGAACGAGGAGTTCGCCGGCCCCGGGGCGGCTGAAGGCTACTCGGGCGTCACGGTGCTGCTCGAGGACGGGGGAGACGTGGCCCAGGGCGCGGCCGGTGCGCGCGGCATGGGCCTGGAAGTGGTCTCGAGGAGCGAGGAGCGCTTGGGCGTCGCCCTCACCCTCTTCCAGGCCGTGTTCGTGGTGCTGGGGGTCCTTCTCCTCGCCGTGTCGACGCTCAACATCATCCATGCCTTCCATCTCACGGCACGGGAGCGCCGCAGGGAGATCGGGATCATGCGGGCCCTGGGGGCCACCAGGGTGGACGTGATGCAGGTGTTCCTCGCAGAGGGAGCGATCGCCGGGCTGGCGGGATCCGTGCTGGGTCTCGCGATCGCGGCCGGCCTGGCCGCGCTCGCCAACATGGCAGCGGCGCGCTGGGTGCCGGACTTCCCGTTCAAGCCGGACGACTTCTTCAGGTTCACGACCGCGATAACCCTCGCCAGCGCCGCGCTCGGAACGGCCAGCAGCCTTGCCGGCGCCTTCCTTCCGGCATGGTCCGCCTCGGGCGAGGATCCGGCGCGGGCCCT
>CAZGVR010000493.1:0-2948 GCA_964528945.1 uncultured Myxococcales bacterium | reverse complement strand
TGACCGTGGCCTCGTCGCCCAGGAGGGCGACGACTATCGCGCCTGCCCGGGCATCCTGCCCCGGCCGTACGAAGACGTAGTCCTGGTCGTGTATGCCGGCGAGAACCATGGAGTCGCCGTGCACGCGCAGCGCGAACACGTCCTCGCCATCCACCAGGCTCCTGTCGATCGAGAGCTTTCCCTGGATGTCCTCGAGGGCCAGGATCGGGCTTCCGGCTGCTATCGTCCCCACCACGGGCACGTCGATGATCGCCGGCTGGATCGAGTCCAGCGGCCGCCAGGTACGCGACTTCATGTCCTCGCGCGTAAGGTAGCCCTTGCGCTCGAGGATCTTGAGGTGATTGTAGACGGAGTTCGTGCTGCGCACGCCGAGGCTCGAGGCGATCTCCCTCAGCGTCGGCGGATAGCCGTTCCGGTCGCACCACCCCCGGATGAAGTCGAAGACCGTCTGCTGGCGCGCGGTTAGTGGTTCCCTGCTCATCTCTCGAAACCGGAGTTCGAGCGTAGGTTATCCCCCCCGGACGTGTCAAGGTCGGCCATGGCCGGGCTATGACATCCGTGTCAGGGTCGGGCCGGAACGCTGTGAACCTTGTTCCTAGCAGCCCGGACGTATTTTCACGAAATTCGCCGGCGCTCCACGGAAATGCGCCGACACCCCTGCCAGCGCCGTCCCGGGCCCCATGGCACGGGGTTTGCTGGATGTCGGGCCGAGGAACTCGATGAGCGGAAGGCCCAAGACCCCACTCGGATCCGCCGGTCGCCAGGACGGCCGAGCGATCTTCGAGAGGCACGTCCTCGAGCTCGAGGCGGAGCTCAAGCGCAGGGCCATGCGGATGACCGGGAACGCGGCCGACGCCGAGGATCTGGTCCAGGAGACGCTCCTCAAGGCGCTGACGGCCTCCTCGTCGCTCGAGGACCCGGCAAGGGCCCGCGGCTGGGTCCACGCCATCATGCAGAACACCTTCGCCTCCCTGTGCCGCAGGAACGCCCGGCGCGCGCTCGTCCCGGTGGACCCGGCCGCGATGGACGCCATGGAGTCCCGGGCCCCGGCAAGGAGCGCGAGCCTCCAGTTCGACATCGCGCGGGCCCTGAGCGGGCTCGACCGGACCTTCCGGGAGGCCGTGCTCATGTGCGACGTGGACGGCCTGTCGTATTCCGAGGCCTCGTCCGAGATGGGCTGCCCCATGGGCACGCTAATGTCCCGCCTGCACCGGGGACGCCGCCAACTCCAGGCCGAGCTGGACTGAGCACGAGCCCCGCCCTTCCAGCTGCCACATCACGACGGTCGCCGGCATGGCTTGACCTGGATCGCCCTGGCCTATAACACTCGCTCCATCCGGCTAGAGGGGTGATCGTTCATGAGCCACTGGTATCTCTGGGTGATCCTCGCGTACTTCCTCGCCCTCGCGGGCGTCAACCTCTACCGCCAGAGGCGCGTCAAGAGCCGGGAGGACTTCATGGTGGCCGGGAGGAAGCTCTCCCTCACCGTGATGGTGTTCACGCTCATCTGCACGTGGATCGGATCCGGGACGTTCATCGCCGGGGCCGAGTACGCGGCCGAGGCTGGCTGGTCGTCGATGTGGATGCCGGCCGGCGCCTGGATCGGGATCGTGATCATCTACTTCCTCGCGGCCAGGATCAGGACCTTCGGGCAGTTCACGGTCGGTGACATCCTCGAGGCCAGGTACGGCAAGCTCGCCCGCATCCTGGGGGCGATCTGCATCGTGATCGCCTTCACCACGATCGTCAGCTACCAGTTCCGGGCTGGCGGCTACATCCTGAACGTCGCCAGCGGCGGAGTGATCAGCCTCGAGATGGGGCAGGCGATCTCGGCAGGGTTCGTGATCATCTTCACGGCGCTCGGCGGGATGGTGGCGATCGCCAACACCGACCTCCCGAACGGCATCATCATAGTGACCGCCTGCTGCGCGGCCGTCCCGTTCATCGTGGCAGGAGCTGGCGGATGGCACGAGGGCATCTCGCAGCTCCCGGTCTCCCACGTGCAGGTCTTCGCAGAGGACTTCGGGAAGTACCCGGCCCTCAAGGCGGCGAGCTACTGCCTGGCCACGCTCCTCCTGCTCATGGGCATCCAGTCCATGTACCAGAAGTTCTACAGCGCCAAGAGTCCCTCGGAGGCCAAGCGGGCCGTGGCCATCTGGATCGTCGGGACCGTGGTCGTCGAGATCATCGTCATCGTGATCGCGATCTACGCGGCGGCCATCCACTGGCCGGAGATCAGGGCTTTCAAGGCAACGACCGCGATCCAGGCCGAGGTCAAGGCAGGCAAGCTCGACCTGGCGGACGTGCCCGCGCGCGCCGCCGCGCTGGTGGACGACGATCAGAAGAGCGGGAAGCTGAAGCCCGGGCAGGCTGGGGTGGCGAGGAAGATAATCGACTCCCAGCTCCTGCCGCTCGCAGGCGACAGGGAATCGATCCTCTCCGCCAGCGTGGGAACCGATCCACGATCGATAGTGCTGGTGGCGGCCAAGGACACGATCGGGAGGGGAGGGATCGGGATCCTGTTCGGCCTGCTGCTGCTCGCTGCGGCCTGCGCCGTGGTCGTGAGCACCGGCATGAACTACCTCCTGAGCCCCTCCACCAACGTGATCAGGGACATCTACGAGGTGGCGGTGCGACGCCAGGTCGAGGAGAAGAAGCTGCTCGTCATGCAGAGGATCTTCGTGGTGGTGCTCGGGCTGGTCGCCTGGTGCATGGTGGGCATCCCCACGATCCTGCACTCGGACATCTCGGTGCTCAGGTACGCGTTCCTGGCCTACACGATCTACGGTGTCGCGATCACGCCCGCCCTCCTGGCGGCGCTGGCGTGGAGGCGGGCCACGCGAGCGGGCGGCCTGGCGTCCATCATCTCCGGGGCACTGGTGATGCTGGTGCTGGAGGGCATCATCCCGATCTTCCTGCCCTCCGTGATGCAGGGATCCGCCGCGTTC
>CAZGVR010000492.1:0-2949 GCA_964528945.1 uncultured Myxococcales bacterium | reverse complement strand
GTTCGCGTCTGCGGTCACGAGCAAAGCGCCCAGCCTCGCGCCCAGGGCAGCATAGACCGCATCCTGGGCAGTGATGCCTCCGCCTAGCGCGAGGATCAGCGCCTCCCTGGCAAGGCCCGCCGTCGGAACGATGCTTATCGGCAGGCTCTCGATCTCGTCGAAGGCCTCCACGGCCTGCTTCGCCTTCATGCCACGGCCCGCAGTCCATTTCGCGAACACGCCGGCACACTCGACGAGAAAAAGCTCCGGAGCATGGAATGCGACCGGCCGCTCCCCGGCCATCCTGGCCACGAGCTCCTCTGCCCTGTCCGCGAGATCCTCGGGCAGGAAGAGCTTGACTGCCACGCTTGCGTCGATGACGACCGATCCGTTATCACCGGTCATCGATCCCTCTCCTCCCTCGACCTCCGTATCAGCTCCACGCTGTCGGGCATGCCCCTGGGCCGGGCGATCGACTCCCTGATGCGCCGCGCCTTGGCGATCGCGTCCAGCACCCGAGGCTGCGCGGCCCTTGCGTCTGCGGCCTCGGCGAGCAGCCTTACGACCTGGGCATTCACCGAACGTCCCTCCTCTGCCGCCATCTTCCTGATCCTCCCGACGAGATCCACTGGAACGTTCCTCACGTACAGCGTGGCCACGTGCTTCCTCCCTTCGCCGCGACTCCCGGTCCCGTTTCCGGTGCCTAGCAGCCGCCCGAACGTTCATGATATCACTATGCAAGCTGATTGCAAGCAGGGGCGGAGGGCTCGGGCGCTCGATCAGTAGTGCCGCGAGAGCTCGGAGGCCCACTTCTGCCCGAGCGTCGCGCGGTGCTCGCGCACCCAGCCGGCGAACGAGGTTGGGCACGTCGGCGGATCCGCCGAGACCAGGAGCCCGGCCGAGAGCCCGCGCACCTCGTCCGGGGTGATGACCACGTCGCCGACCAGCCGCCCCAGGATCCTGCCGGCCCAAAGGACCATCCACCCGGGCACCGACACGATCCCGGCGCGCACGGAGATCGCGTCGCGCACGATCCGGACCATCTCCATGTACGTCATCCGTTCCGGGCCGACCGCGTCGATCGTGACGTCCTTCCGGAGCGAGGCCTGCTCGGCCATCAGCGCCGCGAGGTCGTCCACGTAGACGGGCTGGATGCCATAGTCGCCGCTGCCGGGCACGCCGAAGAGCGGCAGCCTCCTCAAGAGGTAGGCGATGTTGTTGACGAGGATGTCCTCCTTGCCGAACAGCACGGTCGGCCGGATTATGGCGTGCGAAACGCCCGACTCGCCGAGCGAGCGCTCGAGCGCGGCCTTGCCAGCGAAGTATGGCAGGGGCGAGTCGGACGTCGGGTTCGTTATGCTCACGTGGACTATCCGCTCGACCCCGGCGCGGCGCGCGCAGTCGAACAGCACGCGCGTGTTCTCGACGGCGCTCTCGTAGGTGGTGGAGCCGTGGTCGAACCGCACCCAGTACGTGTTGTAGAGGACGCGGGCGCCCTCGAGCGTTCGCGTGAGCGCGTCGGGATCGTCGAAGTCGTATGCATGAAGGGACACGCGCCCTTCGAACAGATCAGGGCGGTCGGGATGGCCGGTGAGCGACCTCACGTCGATGCCAGCGGCGAGAAGCCTCCTCGTGAGGTATCGGCCCGTGTAGCCGTGCGATCCGGTCACCACGTGAAGCTCTCTTTCCGTCATCGCCGTTCTCCTTTCCTTTCCTGTCCCCCGGGTTCGCATATCAGACGTACTGTCCGTTCTGTATATTCTGAACTTTTGACGTAAAAAAATCAGCCCATCGCGTTGCCTGCCCCTACCAGGAAATGCAGCATGTCCCTGGCGCGATCCTCGTTCGAAAGGACGCGCTCGCCCGGCCTGTCCATGGTGTTGAGGACCGCCTCCTGCTGGACGGGCCGATCCGTGGCAACGCCCGACGACTCCTCGCGAGCGGCCTTCAGCGCCCCGGCAACCGCGGTCCTTGCAGGGTCGAACTCGCGCTTCTTGCGCTCGCGAAGGATGGAGAAGAGCATCTTCCACACGTCGGGCTCGCAGGTCCAGAACTCCCTGCGCTCTCCCTGGATCATGACCCTGCGGATCACGCCCCAGGCCCTCAGCTCCTTGATGCACATGCTAACGTTGCTCTTGCTGATGGCGAGCTTCTCGGCGAGATCGTCCAGGCACCACGGCCTGTCAGAGGCGATCAGCAGGCCGTGCACGCGGGCCACGGACGTGTTCACCCCCCATAGTGATCCCATGGATCCCCAGGAATCCACGAACCTGTCCACGGTATTATCGGCCATTGATATTCACTCCGTTCTGTACAATCTGATAATAACACCGAGGCGGCCCAGCGGCAAGCCTGTACCCGCGAGGCACCCGAATCGCCCTGCGAACCACCCAACCACTTATGATCATTGATCAAGCTGGCGCAGAGGCAGATCCCTTGCCGCGATGGCGGCGTCGCCTGCGCCTGCGCTTGCGACCAGTCGGCTGGGTTGGGGACTGCGTCTCCGCTACCACTCCCTTCCCCTGCTTCTTGCCCTTGTCGGCGGGGCGGCGCCTCCGCTTGCGGCCGCCGCCGCCATGCTCGGGCCTCCGGCGAGGCACGTTCGAGGGCGTGCGTATCTGCCTCGGCCGCGGCGCGCACGAGTCGCAGGTGCCGCAGTCCGGAGGATTCTCCTCGCCGAAGTACCCGCGGAGGAAGGCGGACCGGCAACCCTCCTGTGTCGCGTACATGGCCACGGCCCGCAGCCTCATCTCGTCGCCCATGCGCAGGACCTTCCAGCGTTCTATGAGGGCGGCGCAGGCGTTCACGAAGGTCTCCTCGGGGAACCTGGAGATCCAGGTCTTGGACTCGGCCTCCTCGACCACGCCGGTCTCCTCGAGCGCTGCCAGGCCGGCGCGCGCGGTCACGACCTGGACGCGCGCCGAGAGCGCGAGGTCCTTCACGTTCACGGGCCTGCCAGCCCTGACCCAT
>CAZGVR010000491.1:0-2969 GCA_964528945.1 uncultured Myxococcales bacterium | reverse complement strand
GACTCGGCCTCGCGATCGTGAGGTACTTCGTGGTGGACCTGGGCGGCGATCTCGGCGTCGAGTGCTCCGAGGGCGGCGGATCGTGGATCCGCCTTACACTGCCCTCCGAGCCGATGTCAGCCCACGACTGAGGCGCCCGCCCTCCCGCCCGCGCGTGCCGGCCCCGATGTTGCCGGTCGGCGTTGCCGGCCCGGTTGTCCGGCTCCGCGATATGATGTATAGGGTATCGGCCACGTGCCCTTTTGCGGTGCGTGCGAGCGCGGTTAGCTCAGCTGGATAGAGCGTCGGTCTCCGGAACCGAAGGCCGTGAGTTCGAACCTCACACCGCGCACCGGTATCGTCCAGGGGTCACACCGCATCAGCTTCCTGATATCATCGGTTAAGCATGCGGATCCTCCTCGTCACGCCGCCCATGACCCAGGTGAACACGCCCTACCCGGCGACCGCCTGCCTGGCCGGGTGCCTGCGTCGCCACGCCGCAGGAAGGGTCGAGGTTGCTCAGGCCGACCTCTCGATCGACCTCTTCCTCGCGCTCTTCTCCGGCTCGGGCCTCCGGTCCGTCTTCGACCTGCTGAAGGCTCGCAAGAAGAGCACGAGATCCCGAGGCAAGGGTGCGCGTATGACTCCTTCCGTGGCACACTTCCTCGAGCATGGCCAGGAGTGCGTGTCGCTCATCGATCCCGTGATCCGGTTCCTCCAGGGCATGGATCCCACCCTGGCCGCGCGGATCGCGCGCCGCGGCTTCCTGCCCGAGGGGTCGCGCTTCGCCGCCCTGCGAGGCGAGGACGATCCGCTCGGCTGGGCCTTCGGGGCGCTCGGCACCACGGATCAGGCTCGGCATCTCGCGAGCCTGTTCGTGGACGACATGGCGGACGCGGTGCGGGACGGGATCGATCCCCGCTTCGAGCTCTCGCGGTACGGCGAGAAGCTAGCCGCGAGCGCGGCTGTCTTCGACCCCCTGCAGGAATCCCTCGACGCGAAGCCCACGCTGGTCGACACGCTGGTCGACCGGCTCACCCGGGATCTGCTCGCGGCCCACGAGCCCGACCTCGTTGGCATCACCATCCCGTTTCCAGGCAACGTGTACGCCGCGTTCAGGGTGGCTCGCGTGGTCAAGGCCGGGCGGCCGATGGCCAGGGTCGTCATGGGCGGCGGATACGTGAACACCGAGCTTCGAGGGATCGAGGACCCGCGGGTCTTCGACTACTGCGATTTCATGACGCTCGACGACGGCAACCGGCCGCTCCTGGCCCTGATCGAGCACCTGCGTGATCCGTCAAGGCCGCTCTTCCGGACGTTCGTGCGCAGGCGCTCCAGGGTGGTCTTCGAGACTACCGCGGATCTCGAGGACCTGCCGCACTCGGACACCGGGACCCCGACCTACTCGGGCCTGGCGCCAGGTCGCTACGTCTCCCTGTTCGAGATGCTGAACCCCATGCACAGGCTGTGGGCGGACGGGAGGTGGAACAAGCTGACCGTGGCGCGCGGTTGCTACTTCAGGAAGTGCACGTTCTGCGACCTCACGCTGGACCACATCCGCCGCTACGACCCTGCCCCGGCCGAGGTGCTGGTGCACCGCATCGAGGCCCTGGTCGAGGAGACCGGCCAGACCGGCTTCCACCTGGTGGACGAGGCCGCGCCTCCCAAGGTGCTGAAGGACCTGGCGCGGCTGCTCATCGATCGCAGGATCGCGATCACGTGGTGGGGAAACATCAGGTTCGAGAAGAGCTTCACGCCCGAGGTCGCGGCCCTGATGGCGAGGTCCGGGTGCATCGCGGTCAGCGGCGGGCTCGAGGCGGCCTCGGACCGGCTGCTATCCATGATCAGGAAGGGCGTGACCATCGCACGGGCGGCACGGGTGACGCGGGACTTCGCCGACGCTGGCATATTGGTGCACGCGTACCTGATGTACGGATTCCCGACCGAGACCGAGCAGGAGACCGTGGACTCGCTGGAGATCGTGCGGCAGCTCTTTGCCGAGGGATGCATACAGTCCGGGTTCTGGCATCGCTTCGCGGCAACGGTCCACAGCCCGATCGGGCTGCGTCCGGCAGCATTCGGCGTCCGGCTAGCACACGAGCCTGCCGCGACGTTCGCCCGCAACGAGGTCCCGTACCTGGACCCAGTCGGTTGCGATCACGATGGGCTGGGACGCGGCCTGCGAAAGGCGGTCTACAACTTCATGCACGGGGTGGGGCTGGATGCGGACGTGCGCGCGTGGTTCGACGAGCACCGTCCGGCGCCCCGCGTGCGCCGCGATCTCGTGAGGCGGGCACTGGCTACCCGCTGAGTTTGCCGGTTCCAGCTATCCCCGTTCTGCGGTATGGTACCTGCAAGCGGAGGGACGATCGGGCATGAACGCACCACCCAACCAGCCGCCGGGCGGATGGCCACCCGGACAGGTACCCATGGCCTACGACCCGGCCACTGGCCAGCCCATGCAGCAGCAGCCGGTGTTCGTCAACTACCAGCAGCCGCAGGCCGCTTATTACCAGCCACCGCCGCGGACCGGCAAGGATCCAACGATCGCCCTCATCCTGGAGCTGATCCCCGGCTTCCTCTTCCAGACCTTCGGGATAGGCAACATCTACGCCGGGAACGTCGGGCTCGGGATCGGGCTGCTGATCGGCTACTGGGTCCTCGTGGCCATCAACTTCGTGCTGTGCTTCGTGTTCATTGGGTTCATCACGTGGCCGCTGACGTGGATCCTGTTCATGATCCTGTGTCCCCTGCTCGCGTACAACGCCGCGAAGAAGACGCAGATGACGTGAGCCCTGGTTCGCGGCCCTCGATGATGTCGACTACGGCCCTGGGATCCACGCGCCGCGTGTAGCGGATGACAGGGGTGCCGGGTGGCAGGTCGCCGTCCGTGCACTGCCTGGAAGCGTCGATGCACAGGATCAGGTTGCGGATGCCGGCCTCGCGGAGCCGACCGAGCTTCCCAGCGACGTAGTCGGGCGTCCAGAACC
>CAZGVR010000490.1:0-2973 GCA_964528945.1 uncultured Myxococcales bacterium | reverse complement strand
GTCCGGCCCGTCCAGCGGCCAGTCCGCGAGGTTGATCGACTCCCTGGCAATTCCGGCCCTGTCTATCAGGAACAGATCGTTGACCCTCGCCCCGTACGCGGAGAGCGCGTTCCCGGCCGGGTCCTCGGCGTCGAGGAACATGGAAGCGTCGGAGCCGCCCGCGAAGTCGGGGATCCATTCGACGGAGAGCGGGTAGCCGATCACCCAGATCTCGACCGAGTCCCTGGCCAGGCCGTCCGCCCGCCAGCCCTCCATCATCCCTTCGAGGATCGCGAACTGCGATCCGCAGAACCATCATTCGTAGTTCGCGAAGTAGAGGATGATCACCTTGCCTGCCTGATCCGAGAGCCTCCGCTCCGTGCCGAAGTCCGGTGAGCCGGCGTTCTCGTCTACCAGGGCGAAGTCGGGCGCAGGGAACTGGTCGGTGTTCCACGGGGCGCCCTCGCACCCGGCCATGGCCAGCCATGCCACGGCAAGGGCCGTCCGCGAGGGTGTGCGTGCTCTCGCTTCGAAATCCATGGGCCGATTCTAGCACGCGAGTCCCGGGTCAGCGAGGCAGGATCACGAGGAACCTGGCACCCCTGCCATCCCCGTCGGAGGAGCATCCGATCGTCCCGCCGTGGGCCTCGACTATGGACCGCGACACGGCCAGGCCCAGGCCCGTGCCGTCCGGCCTGTCCGAGTGGAAAGGCTGGAATATGGACTCCAGGCGATCCGGCGCTATGCCGCGGCCCGAGTCCCTGACCTCGATCGCCGGCCCCTCGGCGCTCGAACCGACCTTGAGGACCACGCTCGCCCCGGCAAGGCTCGCCACGATCGCGTTGTCCAGGAGGTTGACGACCACCTGCTCGATCCTGTACCGGTCCACGGTCGCCGTGACGTGCGAGGGGTCGTGATCCCTGATGATGGTCACGCCCCGCTCCTCGGCCTTGCGCGAGAGCATGGCCGCCGCGGCATCCGCGATCTCCCTCAGGTCCGCTGCCGCCGTCCTCAGCTCGCCGGGCCTCGCGAACTCGAGCGTCCGGCGGACCAGGTCCTCGAGCCTGCGGGACTCCCTGACCATGGTCTCGATGGCCCTCCGCGTGCGTTCGGAAGCAGCCGGGTCCGGCGAGCGGTCCCCAGGCGGTGCGGCGTCGAGCGTCTCCTGCATCAGCTGGGCATAGCCGCGGATCGCGCCCACCGGGTTCTTGAGCTCGTGGGCCATGGTCGCGGCCATCTCGCCGAGGGCCTGCACGCGGCGAGCGGCCTGCAGCTGCCCGGTCATGCGCTCCCTCTGCCTGAGCGCCCTGTACAGGGCGATGTTGATCCCCAGCACCAGGAGCGTCGTGAGCACCGCGAGCAGCAGCATGCCCATCTGCGTGCGCATGGCGGTCCTCTGGGGGGTAGCGTCGATCCCCACCCTCACGGCGAGGCACGGCGATCCCGGGGCCAGCATGTCGCGATGCACGACCATGCCCGCGCCCTTCCCCTTGCCGGGCGGATCTGGCTCGGGCGCGTCACCTGGATCCGGCGGCAGGGGCAGTGGGCCCGGTCCCAGGCCGGGAGGCGCGGGCAGCGCGAAGATCGCGTCCAGCACGGGCCTGCCGCCCACCTCGTGCACCTCGACGCTCCCGGGCTCGGCGAGTGCGGCGAGCAGGTTCCGCCGCAGCCTCGCCGTGCCGTCCGCGTCCCAGACCAGCCTCGATCCGAGATTGTCGAATCCCCGGTCGCACACCTCGCGCACGGATCCGGCCGGGGGAGGGTCGACCTCGCCCGCCTCGTCGCCGGTCCACGAGCCCAGGAGCTTGCCGCTGCCGTCGAGCACCTGGATGAACGAGGCAGGGCCCGGATCCATCTCCTCGACCACGGCAGGAACCCTATCCGGGCTCAGGTCGCGCTGGCGCACGAACCTCATGAAGAAGGCCGCTGACATGGCCCTGGCCTGCATGGACATGATCTGCCTGGAGAACCTGCGCACCTGCACGAGCTGGGCCGCTGACATGGCCGCGAGCACCAGGCCGAGCGCCAGCGACGCTGCCAGCATGACGAGCGCGAGCCTGGATCCCGCGCGCGACACGCGCTGGGCGGCGGCAGCGTCCTTCATGTCCGTGTGCCAGTGCAAGACAACGAGGGCTATTATATTGGTGTTGGGCGGCTTGTTCCAGCGATACGGCTACGAGCCATCCGCGTCTGCCGGAGGCCCGTCACGATTGGCCCATGTATGGGCGTGGGAATCGCGATACCCCGGGAAACGGCCCTCGTGGGCGCCGAAACCCATGACGCGGCCGAAAACACCGGCGAAAATACCCCAGGGCCTGGTTCCGCGGAGCCGTTCCTCACTCACGGTTGGGCGAAGGTCTTCGGTGCGACGTCACCCGCACCCTTCTTCAGATTATTGCCCTGTTCAAGTTCGCAATCCCTCCAGGGAACGAGCCACGGCCTTCGCCCTCTGTATGTGAATGGGCGACACCGGGGCGAAGCCGGGCTCGGTGCGACGCCACGCGCACGCTTCCCCGTGCCGGCCGGACCAGTAAACCTGGAATTCCTTTCGATCGTAGCCAAATCAATTGCGGCATACCCCCCGACGTCCCCTCTACGCGTCCACCCCCCCGGCCCGCCTCTACCACCGCTCACTCGGCCCGTCACGCTTCCCTGGCGCATGGAAGGCAAGGTATCCGGATCGGGAACATTACCTTCCACCCCCCCTCGAAACACGCATGCTCGTCGAGGGACTGCGGGTTCCAGGAATCCCGACCGGGCCGCTTTGGAAGCCGACCCGGAACAAGAACCCCACTCATTGGTGAAAACCGCCATATCGCGGATGGCACGCTACGGCAGATCGGGCGGGACGCACTCCGGGAAAAGCGTGCAGGCGCCGTCGGCGCAGTCGATCCTGCCGTCGCCGTCGTCGTCCATGCCGCCCTCGCACGACTCCGGGAGCGGTCCGGCCTCGTCTCCGGGTGCATCCCCGACCGCGTCGTCGTCCGATGCCAC
>CAZGVR010000489.1:0-2992 GCA_964528945.1 uncultured Myxococcales bacterium | reverse complement strand
AGGAGTGGGTCGCGGCGGCAGTGCTGGTGCTCGTCATCGTCCTGTGGGTCACCCAGGGCGGGTCGGGCCTGCGCCTGGGGATGGGTGGACCGGTGCTATTGGGGCTGGTCATCCTCGCCGTGTTCCGCATAGTCACGTGGAAGGACATGAGCAAGATCTCATGGGACGTGGTCGGGCTGTACGCCGGGGCGACGGCCATGGGTGCCGGTCTCGCGGTCACCGGGGCCGCGCTGTGGGTGGCCAGGGGATTCATGGGCATCCTGCCCGACTTCATGTCGAGGGGGGAGGGGCTCGCGATTGCCAGCTCGCTCCTCGCAGGCGTGATGACGAACTTCATGAGCGACGGTGCGACCGTAGCCACGCTCGGCCCCATAACCGTGCCCATGGCGACGCTGTCCGGGACCCATCCATGGATGGTCGGCCTGGGCACGGCCTTCGCCTCGTCCTTCGCGAACTGCTTCCTGGCCGGAACGGCCAACAACGTGATCGCCTACTCGCTGGCCAAGGACCCGGAGACCGGGGAGCAGCTCGTGACAATATCCGACTTCCTGAAGCACGGTCTCCCGGTCACGGCGCTCGCGATGGTCGTCCTGTGGGGATGGTCGTTCTTCGGCTACTGGAGATGGCTGAGTTTCTAACGGCAAAGGAAATGACGCATGGCCGGCAAGATCAAGATCCTCGTCGTGGATGACGAGGCACGGTTCCTGAAGACGCTCAAGCAACGACTCGAGCTCCGCGACTTCGATGTGACCGCGGTCCAGAGCGGGCAGGACGCCATCGACGCCGCCGCGCAGAGCGAGCACGACCTCGCGATCGTGGATCTCAAGATGCCCGGCATGGATGGCGAGCAGGTCCTGGAGATCCTGAAGAGGGACCATCCCGACATGGAGGTTATCATCCTGACCGGGCACGGGTCCGTGGATTCCGCCGTGCACTGCATGCAGGTCGGGTCGTACCACTACCTGCAGAAACCCTGCGAGACCGATGATCTCCTGGGGGTGTTGAGGCTAGCGTTCGAGCGCAGGCTGAGGCGCAGGCTCGAGCTGGACGAGCAGAGGTTGAAGGAGCTGCTCGCCCCGGAGACCTCCGAATCACCTCTTGCAATATTTCGCAAGCTCAAGGACCTGGACGACGACCGCTGAGGACGGGCACGAACCCTGCCCCGGGAAGTGGAGAAGAGGGGAGGTGGCGCAGATGGACGAGAAGAAGGTGAACGAGGTCATGCTCCTCCTGGAGGAGTACGCGACAGTGTCGTGGGATGCGACCATCGCGGAAGCGCTGCAGGCGCTGAGCAAGGCGCAGATGGGGCTCACGTACGACAGGCACCACCACAGGGCGATCGTCGTCCTGGGGGACAGCGGCGAGGTGGTGGGCAAGCTGAGCCACTGGGCGATCCTGCGCAGCCTGGAGCCGAGGTTCCTGGACAAGGCCGATATGGAGTCCCTCGCCAGGGTCAGCCTGAGCCCGGACTTCATCTCGTACCTCGAGCAGGGAGCGGGCTTCTTCAAGGGAAGCCTCGCCGCCCTCTGCTCCCGCGCGGGAAGGATCAAGGTGAAGGATGCGATGGTGCCGATCGGCGAGAGCGTCGAGGATGGCGCTCCGCTGACCGATGCGATCCACCTGTTCGTCCGCACCCATGCACAGTCCATCATCGTCACGCGAAGGGGGCGCCCCATCGGGGTCCTCAGGCTCTCGGACGTGTTCGAGGAGGTTGCCGATCTGATACGGAGCTCCTGCGTGGAATGAGCGAGCCCCTGCTCACGGCCGCCACGGTGCTCCTCATCGCCACCGTCGCCGTCCTCGCCGTCATGCTCGCTCTCCGGGCAAGGATGGCGCGGGATGCCTCCCGCAGGAGCAGGAGGGCGCTCGAGGATGCGGAGGCCGAGGCGAGGTGGGCATCAGCCACCCTGAAGGCCGTGATGGCGTCCGTGGCCGAGGGCGTGCTGGTCCTGGACGGGGACGGTCGCATCACGATCGCCAATCGCGCCGCGGGCGACATGCACGGGTGCGGGTCCGATGACCTCGTCGGCAAGGGGCTGGAGGACTTCGTCGTGGCCGAGGACGTGCCTCTGCTCCGGGATTTCGACAACCGGCTGGCGGAGACCGGCAATGGACGTCTGGAGACGCGCCACGAGAGGGAGGACGGCACGATCCTGGAGATCGAGGTGCGCGGCTCGCGGCTCGGGCAAGGCCAGGATCTCTCGAGGCTCGTGACGCTCGTGGACATGTCCGATAAGCGGCGCTCGGAGCAGCGGCAGGTCATCCTGTCCAGGAAGGTCCTGCTCGCGCAGGAGGAGGAGCGTGCAAGGCTCTCGCGGGATCTTCACGACGAGCTGGGGCAGATCCTGACCGCTCTCAGGCTCGAGATGGGCGTCATCCGGAAGAAGATGTTGTTCGCCATCGGGGATCCAGACTCGATGTTCAAGGATTCCTTCGTGCTCGTGGAGAAGGCCGCGGACGAGCTCAGGCGCATCTGCAAGGGACTGCGCCCACCGCTCCTGGACGATCTGGGCGTGGAGCCGGCCGTCGAGCTCCTCGCGCAGGAGTTCAACGAGCGGACCAGCATTGCGCTCGACCTGATCATCAAGGTGAGCGAGGAGACGAAGGTGTCCCCGGAGGTCGCGCTCTGCATCTACCGCGTCCTGCAGGAGGCGCTCACGAACGTCCGCAGGCATTCCGGAGCCAGGTCGGCTTCCGTGTCCCTTGTCGGCGGACCGTCCGAGATGGTCCTTTCGGTCTTCGACGACGGGAGCGGCTTCGACACCGACGGTGCCAGTGCCCAGGAAGGGTCGGGCCTGCAGGGGATGAGGGAAAGAGCGAATCTGGTCGGGGGGAGCCTGGAGCTGAGGTCCGTGAGGAACCAGGGAACGAGGGTCCATCTCAGGGTTCCACTCGAACACCATGAGACCAAGGAGGCGCCATGATCAAGGTACTCATCGTGGATGACCACACGCTCGTCCGGGAGGCCCTGTGCAGGCTCCTGGACAGCGAG